>NZ_JBJZOG010000016.1:0-98225 GCF_047200535.1 Micromonospora mangrovicola
AACGGGCCTTGGTGGTCCCCCCGTCGTACGTGCCGAGCTTGAGCTCCGTCGCGCCGGACTGGTCGGAGCTGTAGTCGGTCTGCACGAAGGCGTCGTAGTTCGGCTTCAACGTGACCGCCGGGTCGATGGTCACCGGGAAGACGGTCTTGGGGTCGTTCAGCCACCGCTGGTCCGGGGTGAGGGTCACGGCCAGCCGACCGGCCTTCGCCGCGCCGACCTTCTTGGCCACGGTGGCCCGGCGCACCCGCTCGCCCGACTGCGGGTCGCTCTGGGCGTCCCACATCTGCGGCTGCGGGGAGACGCCGACGACGGCGCCGTCCTTCCGCCGGATCTCGAAACCGCCGCGCTTGTCGTCGGTCAGCGTCACGCCCTTGCCCCGCAGGGGCAGGGACAGGGCGCGCACCTCGGCCGCCGCCGCACGGTTCTTCACCACCAGGAACTGCTCGAAGCCGGTCCGGGTGGACTCCACCACCAGGTCGACGCCGGGGCGCACCTCCGGATAGGTGGCCTTCGTCCCCTCCACCACGGGAGCGGGCAGCCGGCCGGACCACCCTAGGGAGATCGTGCCCCCGTCGGTCGACACCGTCACGAGGTCGTGCTCGCCCGCACCGGCCGCGCCGGACAGGCGCAGCCCGGCTGGGTGGGCCTTGGCGGCGACCGACCCGTCGGCCTGCGGCGCGAGCGAGAAGTCCACCGGCTGCCAGCCGCCGGTCTTCCCGTCCCGCATGCGCACCGGGCCCAGGTGGACCTCCGCCTCCACCCGGCCGTCGGGGAGTGCCCAGAAGTCGGACGTCTCCGAAGTCATCCCCGTGATGTGGACCTTCTTGTTGGTCAACCGGGCCGTCGCCAGTGCCGCCGCCTCGTCCGGACGTTCGAGCACCTGTGGCCCGGCGTGCGTGGCCTTGGTCGCCGGCTGCGAAGCCGCGGCAGCCGGCGGTGCGGCAACCCAGTCGGCCATCGTTGCCGCCAGCAGTACCGACAAGCCGACCGCGAGGGCGCGGCCGCTCCGGCCCCGGGACGGCCACGGGATCCGGGGCATCGGACCCCGGACAGGTCTTCCTGTATTCACTGATTCTCCTAGATGAAGCAGGGGGTGATCAGCGAACTACGGCCGGCGTTGACACCTCAGCCGCCGATAGAAGGAAAAGAATTGCCTGGCCGGCGGATGTACAACGATCAATGAGGAGCCTTGACGCAGGCCGGCGACCCGGCCACGGAGCGGCGGCAGCAGCCACCAAAGCGATGTGACCGGGATCACAGGGATGCCCTGCCTTCTCGGCTGCCCGACTCACCCCACGCGTTCATCGACACGACACCGTCCCGTGGCCGGACGGCCGCCGGCGAGGGTGAGTCCGAGTGAGCGACGGACGCCGCGCCTGGAAAGTGCGGCCTTACTCACGCCGCCAGCCGGACACATTTCGGGCATCGGTCGCGCCCGGGACAGCGGTCACGCGCGACGAGTGCGGCTACGCACGGTAGCGGCGCATGATAGCGAACCTGTCACACAACCGTCATCATCTCAACAGGCGAATCGCAATATCCTCTGGCAGCATTGGCTGGCATGTGCGGACTTGCCGGAGAGTTCCGCCGTGACGGTTCACGCGCCGATGTGTCGGCGGTGGAGCGGATGGCGGCCACGATGAGTGACCGAGGCCCGGATGACAGCGGGGTCTGGTCGCAGGGACCGACCGCGCTGGGACACCGGCGCCTGAAGATCATCGACCTCTCCGCGGCGAGCGGCCAACCGATCGTGGACGCCGCCGCCGGGCTCACCGGGGTCTTCAACGGTTGCATCTACAACTACCGTGAGCTGCGCGAGGAACTGCAGGCCAAGGGCCACCGCTTCTTCTCCTCGGGCGACAGCGAGGTCGTGGTCAAGGCGTACGCCGAGTGGGGCCTGGACTTCGTCGACCACCTGATCGGCATGTTCGCCGTGGCGATCAGCGAGCGGGACACCGGCCGGCTGGTGCTGGCCCGGGACCGGCTCGGCATCAAGCCGCTCTACCTGGCCGAGAGTCCCGGCGTGGTCCGCTTCGCCAGCACCCTGCCGGCGCTGCTCGCGGGCGGCGGGATCGACACCTCGATCGACCCGGTGGCGCTCGCCCACTACCTGAGCTTCCACAGCATCGTGCCGCCGCCGCGGACCATCCTGCGCGGGGTCACCAAGCTTCCCCCGGCCACCGTCCGGGTGTACGAGCCGGACGGCTCCACCCGCGAGCGGGTGTACTGGGACCCGGCGTTCACCCGGGCCGCCGAGCGGGCCGACTGGTCGGAGCGGGACTGGCAGGACGCCCTGCTGGAGTCGCTGACCACCGCCGTCCGCCGCCGGATGGTCGCCGACGTGCCGGTCGGCGTGCTGCTCTCCGGCGGGCTGGACTCCAGCCTGGTGGTGGCGCTGCTCGCCGGGGAGGGGCAGACCCGTTCCGGCCTCTCCACCTTCTCCATCGGCTTCGACGCCGTCGGCGGCCGGGCGGGCGACGAGTTCGTCTACTCCGACCTGGTGGCGAAGACGTTCGGCACCGACCACCACCAGATCAAGGTGCCCACCGGCGACCTCGTGCCGCCGCTGGAGGCCGCCGTCGAAGCGATGAGCGAGCCCATGGTCAGCCACGACTGCGTGGCGTTCTACCTGCTCAGCCAGGAGGTCGCCCGGCACGTCAAGGTGGTCCAGTCCGGCCAGGGCGCGGACGAGATCCTGGGCGGCTACCACTGGTACCCGCCGTTGGCCGGGATGGACCGGGAGCAGGCGCTGGAGACGTACGCCAAGGCGTTCTTCGACCGCGACGCGGCCGGCCTGGCCCGGGTGCTCAACCCGGCCTGGCTGGCCGGCGGCGACCCGGCCCGGGAGTTCGCGGCCGCGCACCTGTCCCGACCGGGCGCGCAGACCGCGGTCGACGCCGGCCTGCGGATCGACACCCAGATCATGCTCACCGACGACCCGGTGAAGCGGGTGGACAACATGACCATGGCGCACGGGCTGGAGGCCCGGGTGCCGTTCCTCGACCACGAGTTCGTGGAGCTGGCGGCGAGCTGCCCGCCGGAGCTGAAGCTGGCCCAGGGCGGCAAGGGCGTGCTCAAGGAGATCGGCCGGCGGGTGCTGCCGCACGAGGTCATCGACCGGCCGAAGGGCTACTTCCCGGTGCCGGGCCTCACCCACCTGGAGGGCAAGCTCCTCGACCGGGTACGCGACGCCCTCACCGCGCCGGAGGCCCGCCGCCGCGACCTGTTCCGCGCCGACTACGTCGACGCGCTGCTCGCCGACCCGAACGCCGAACTCACTCCGCTGAACGGAAACAAGCTGTGGCAGCTCGGACTCCTGGAAATGTGGCTCCAGAGCCACGGAATCGACTGACCGTGACCGACACCCTCGCCACCGGCACGGCCCGTACCGACCGGGAACGGGTGCTGGGCCGGCGCCGGGAACGCGTCGGCCCGGGCGGCGACCCGATCGCCCCCGGCGGCCCCGAGCCCCGCCGTGAACCCCGCCGACAGCCGTCCGGCGACACCGGTGTCGTGCTCGACTGCGGCTGGGGCCGGCTGGTCTTCGGGCAGACCTTCACCGAACAGGCCGACGTCGCCCACGTGCTGCGCTCCGAGGCGGCCGGCGCCCGGGACATCTGCATCTATCTGCGTGACCCGCACGTGCTGGTCTCCCGGCTCCCGGACGAGCTGTTCATCGACCCGTCGCTGACCTACCGGCTGCCGCTCGGCGAGCGCCGGCCGGCGGCCACCGAGGGCAGCGAAATCCCCGGCCTGAGCATCCGCCCGCTGCGCGACGCGGACGACGCGGAGGCGGTGAACCGGATCTACGCCCGCAACGGCATGGTCACCGCGCCGGTCGAGGTGCTGGTGGACAACGCCGGGACCGACCGATTCCTGCACCTCGTGGCGGAGGACGCCACCGGCGAGGTGGTCGGCACCATCACCGGCGTGGACCACGTCGCGGTCTTCGCCGACCCCGAGAGCGGGGCCAGCCTGTGGTGCCTGACGGTGGACTTCAACACCGCGCCGCCCGGCACCGGCCAGGCCCTGCTCACCGAACTGGCCGACCGGCTCGACGAACGCGGGCGGGCCTTCGTCGACCTCTCGGTGCTCGCCGAGAACGACGGGGCGATCCGGCTCTACGAGCGGCTCGGCTTCCACCGCACCGGGACGCTCTGTGTGAAGCGGAAGAACCCCATCAACGAGCGGCTGTTCCTGCCCGCCATGCCGGAGGGGTACGACGAGCTCAACCCGTACGCGAAGATCGTCGCGGACGAAGCCATGCGCCGCGGCATCCGGGTGGAGGTCACCGACCCGCACTGGGGTGAGCTGAAGCTGACCAACGGCGGCCGGGCCATCCACACCCGCGAGTCGCTGTCCGAGCTGACCTCGGCGGTGGCGATGAGCCGCTGCGACGACAAGCGGGTGACCCGGCGCATCCTCACCCAGGCCGGGCTCTCCGTGCCGCGGGGCCGGACGGCCACCGGCGAACCGGACGACCTCGCATTCCTCGAGGACGTGGGACCGGTGGTGGTGAAGCCGGCCCGCGGCGAGCAGGGCAACGGCATCACCGTCGGGGTCCGCACCCCCGAGGCGCTGGCCGCCGCGGTCGAGCTGGCCCGCCGGTTCTGCCCGGACGTGCTGATCGAGGAGCTGCGCGACGGCGATGACCTGCGGGTGGTCGTCATCGACCACGAGGTGGTCGCCGCCGCCGTGCGCCGCCCCGCGCAGGTCACCGGGGACGGGGTGCACGACATCACCGAGCTGATCGATCGGCAGAGCCGGCGGCGGGCCGCCGCCACCGGCGGCGAATCCCGCATCCCGATCGACGCCATGACGCGCGAGGTCGTCGCCGAGGCCGGCTACCGGATGCACGACGTGCTCCCCGAGGGCGAGGTGCTCGCGGTACGCCGGACCGCCAACCTGCACACCGGCGGCACCATCCACGACGTGACCGCCGAGCTGCACCCGACGATCGCCGAGGCCTGCGTGGCGGCCAGCCGGGCGCTGGACATCCCGGTCACCGGGCTGGACCTGCTGGTGCCCGCTCCCGACCGGCCGGAGCACGTCTTCATCGAGGCGAACGAGAGACCCGGCCTGGCCAACCACGAGCCGCAGCCGACCGCGGAACGCTTCGTCGACCTGCTCTTCCCGGGCACCCGGGCACCGCAGCGTCTCTGGTCGCCGGCGGGTGCGGCAAGCTCTGGGGCATGACCGCACGCAAGCCCGAACCGCTCAAGCTCGACCTCGACTACCTCCGCCAGGTGCTGGTGGAGCTGCTGGAGATCCCCAGCCCGTCGGGGCGTACCGACCACATCCAGCAGTACGTCGGCGAGCGGCTGTCGGCGCTCGGCATCTCCTCGACGCTGACCCGGCGGGGGGCGCTCAGCGCCTCCCTGCCGGGTCCGCGGGAGACCGGGGCCGACCGGGCGGTCGTGGTGCACACCGACACCATCGGCGGCATGGTGAAGCGGCTGAAGGAGAACGGCCGCCTGGAGCTGAAGCCGATCGGCACGCACAGCGCCCGGTTCGCTGAGGGCGCCCACGTGCGGATCTTCACCGACGACCTGGAGCGGGTGATCACCGGCCAGGTGCTGCCGCTCAAGGCCAGCGGGCACCGCTACAACGAGGGCGTCGACTCGCAGGGCATCGGCTGGGAGCAGGTCGAGGTCCGGGTGGACGAGCCGGTGCATGACATCGCCGGCCTCCGGGCGCTGGGCATCGACGCGGGAGACTTCGTGGCGTTCCTGCCCAACCCGACGGTCACCCCGAACGGGTACGTGAAGTCCCGGCACCTGGACGACAAGGCCGGGGTGGCCGCCGTGCTGACCGCGTTCAAGGCGATGGTCGATGCCGGGGTCACCCCCGCGGTCACCGCGCACCTGCTGGTCACGGTCACCGAGGAGATCGGGCACGGGGCCAGTCACGGGCTCGATCCGGACGTGGCGGAGATCGTCTCGGTGGACGCGGCGGTGGTCGCCCCGGGCCAGCAGTCCCGGGAGGACGCGGCGACCCTGGCCATGGGCGACGGGGTCGGCCCGTTCGACTACCACCTGACCCGCAACCTGGCCTCGATCGCCCGCGAGCACGGCGTCGACCTGGTCCGGGACGTCTTCGACTACTACCGGTCGGACGTGGCGGCCGCGGTCGAGGCGGGCGCGCACGCCCGGGTGGCGCTGCTCGGCTTCGGCGTGGACGCCACCCACGGGCACGAGCGGACGCGTCTCGACGGCCTGGTCCACCTCACCCAGCTGCTCTGCCTCTACCTGCAGAGCCCGCTGGTCTTCCCCGAATGGGACGCCGAACCCGAGGGCGACCTCGCCGACTTTCCCTCGCTGGCCGTCCAGCCGGCCTCCGAGGACGGCCCCCGCGAGGGCCCGATCGGCCTCGACTGAGGGCCGCGGGAGAGCCTGGGGCGCAGGCTCCCGGCTCCCCAGGCCGGCAGGGTCCGCGGATGACTACGAACTTGATGACACTGGCGGATCACCGCTCCGGCCCGCCCTGATTCACCCACGTCATCAAGTTCGTAGCGAACGGCACAAGACCTCCGGCCGGCCGGCGCCGACCCCTGCGGCAACCCCCCGAGCGGCGACCGCCCGGTTCCGGTACCACCTGTGATCCAAATCCGTTGCCGGGGTCACCGGGAGTGGATAGCGTGGCGGTACACGGGAAAGGAGGTGGTCCAGACTTGTATAGCAATCGGACTCGTGAGGTGGCTGTCCGCTAGCCGCTGTCCTCGACAGTGATCCCGTCCGCCGCGAGGCGGACAACCAGGCACAATCGTCGAGACCGTGTGGCAGCGGTGCGGCGAATCCACGACAGCCACCCGACCCCCGGGGTGCCGGCCCAAGTCCAGCCGGCCCGCGCGCGAGCGCGGAAGCCCCGGGGGTCGCTTCATGCCAGCGGCAGGAGGCGCCGTGTCCATGCGCGAGCTGGTGGTGCTCGGTACGGCCAGCCAGGCCCCGACCCGACAGCGCAACCACAACGGCTACCTGCTGCGCTGGGACGACGAGGTGCTCCTCTTCGACCCGGGCGAGGGCAGCCAGCGGCAGATGCTGCACACCGGGATCTCCGCCACGGACCTCACCCGGATCTGCGTCACCCACTTCCACGGCGACCACTGCCTGGGGCTGCCCGGCGTGATCCAGCGCCTCTCCCTGGACCGGGTGCCCCACCCGGTGGCCGTGCACTTCCCGGCCGGCGGCGCTGACTACTTCGCCCGACTGCGCCACGCGTCGAGCTTCTACGAGACCGCCGAGCTGGCCGTCGAGCCGATCGACACCGACGGGCAGCGGATCAGCCTGCCCATCGGCACCCTGGAGGCGCGCCGGCTGCGGCACCCGATCGAGACCTACGGCTACCGGCTGATCGAGCCGGACGGTTGCCGGATGGTGCCGGAGAAGCTGGCCGCGTACGGCATCGCCGGCCCGGCCGTCGGCAAGCTGCTCCGCGACGGCCACCTGGACCTGGACGGCCGCCGCGTCACCCGGGACGAGGTGAGCGTGACCCGACCGGGGCAGCGGTTCGCCTTCGTGATGGACACCGGGCTCTGCGACGGGGTGTGGGCCCTGGCCGAGCACGCCGACCTGCTGGTGATCGAGTCGACCTTCCTGGAGTCGGAGGCGACGCTCGCCGCCGAGGTCGGTCACCTGACCGCGGCGCAGGCCGCGCGGGTGGCGGCCGAGTCGGGGGTACGCACGCTGCTGCTCACCCACTTCTCCCAGCGGTACGCCGACCCGCGCCGGTTCGCCGACGAGGCCCGCGCGCACTTCACCGGGGACCTGGTGATCGCCGAGGACCTGATGACCGTCCCGGTGCCGCCTCGGCGGGTAGCCTCGGCCGGATGACCGTTTCCCTCCGTCCCGCCACCGAGGCCGATCTGATGGCGGTCGGCGCGCTGCACCAGCGCTCCCGGGTGGCGGCGTACTCGTCGTTCCTGCCCGCGGAGGCGCTGGCCGGGCCGACACCGGAGGCGATGGGCCGGTACTGGGTGGAGCGGCTGGCCTGGGAGGGGACGGACCACCGGATGACCGTCGCCGAGCGCGACGGCCGGCTGGTCGGCTTCAGCTACCTCGGCCCGGACGACGCGGGCGACCCGGCCACCGGCCTGCTCAACGCCATCCATCTGGAGCCGGACGAGCGGGGGCGGGGCACCGGCCGGGCGCTGATGGTCGACGCCCTGGCCGCGATGCAGGCGCGCGGCTGGACCCGGGCGGCGCTGTGGGTGCTCCGGCAGAACGCCCCCGCCCGACGGTTCTACGAGCGCGGTGGCTGGGCGGCCACCGGGGAGGAACGTGACGACCTGATCGGTCCCGCGCTGGTCCCCCAGCTCCGCTACGCCCGGGAGCTGTGAGGGACGAGCCGCGCCGTTCGCTCTGAGCGGATCGGGGCATGGGCCGGCCGGGGCTCGCGTTGGCACCGGCATGGACATCGAGCACAGCGAGCGGGCGGAGGACGCCGCGCTCGACGCGTACTCCCGGGTGGTGAGCGGTGTGGCCGCCCAGGTGCTGCCCAGCGTGGCCGCCCTGGGGGTCCGGACCGCGCGCGGAGCGGGGGCCGGCTCGGCGGTGGTCATCAGCCCGGACGGCCTGCTGCTCACCAGCGCCCACGTGGTGCAGGGGGCCGGGGGCGGCACGGCCGCCTTCGGCGACGGCACCGAGACCCGGTTCCGGGTGGTCGGCGCCGACCCGCTGTCGGACCTGGCGGTGCTGCGCGCGGAACAGGCGAGCGTCGCGCCGGTGGAGCTGGGCGACGCGGACCGGCTGCGGATCGGCCAGCTCGTGGTGGCGGTCGGCAACCCGATGGGGCTGGCCGGCTCGGTCACCGCCGGGGTGGTCTCCGGCCTCGGCCGGTCGCTGCCGGCCCGGGACGGGCGGGTCACCCGGCTGATCGAGGACGTCATCCAGACCGATGCGGCGCTGAACCCCGGCAACTCCGGCGGGGCGCTGGCCGACTCGGCCGGACGGGTGGTCGGAGTCAACACGGCGGTCGCCGGGTACGGACTCGGGCTGGCCGTGCCGGTCAACTCGACCACCCGGCAGATCATCGCCGACCTGACCGCCGACGGCCGGGTCCGGCGGGCCTGGCTGGGCGTCGCCGGGGTGCCCGTGCCGCTGCCGCCGGAGATCACCGCCCGGACCGGGCAACGGCGGGGGCTGCGGGTGGTGGAGGTGGTGCCGGGCAGCCCGGCCGGGGTGGCCGGGATCTACCTCGGCGACGTGATCGTGGCGGCCGGCGGCCGGCCGGTGCAGGACGGCCAGGGCCTGCAACGGCTGATGCTCGGCCCGGCGATCGGGACCCGCCTGCCGGTCACCGTGCTGCGCAAGGGGGCCTACGTCGACGTGGTGGCGGTGCCGACCGAACTGGCCCGCTGACGTGCCGAGGGCCGCCCCGGCAGGGGGCGACCCTCGGCGGGTCCGTCCGGCTCAGCGCGCGCCGAGGTGGGCGAGCAGGTCCTGCCGGGTGAGCACGCCCTTGGGCTTCCCGTCGACCAGCACCAGCGCGGCGTCGGCCTTCTCCAGCAGCGCGACCGCCTCGCTGACCGGCTGCCCGCCACCGATCATCGGCAGCGGCTCGGCCATGTGCCGCTCGATGGTGTCGTGCAGGTGGGCCTGCCCGGTGAAGAGCGCGTCGAGCAGGTCCTTCTCGGCGATCGAGCCGGCCACCTCGCCGGTGACCACCGGCGGCTCGGCCTTGAGCACCGGGAGCTGCGAGACGCCGTACTCGCGCATGTAGTCGATGGCGTCGCGGACCGTCTCGGTCGGGTGCACGTGCACCAGCTCGGGCAGGCCACCCGGCTTGCCGGCGAGCGCGTCGGCCACCGTCGGCTCGGTGCCCGAGTGATCGAGGAAGCCGTACCTGGCCATCCACCTGTCGTTGAAGATCTTGGACAGGTAGCCCTTGCCGCTGTCCGGCAGCAGCACCACGATCACGTCGTCGGGGCCGGCCTTGCGGGCCACCTCCAGAGCGGCCACCACGGCCATGCCGCAGGAGCCGCCGACCAGCAGCCCCTCCTCGCGGGCCAGCCGCCGGGTCATCTCGAAGGACTGCTTGTCCGACACCTCGACGATCTCGTCGGCGACGGACCGGTCGTACGTCTCCGGCCAGAAGTCCTCACCGACGCCCTCGACCAGGTACGGCCGGCCGGTGCCGCCCGAGTAGACCGAACCCTCCGGGTCCGCGCCGACGACCTTGACCCGCCCCTCCGACGCCTCCTTGAGGTAGCGGCCGATGCCGGAGATGGTGCCGCCGGTGCCGACGCCCGCGACGAAGTGGGTGATCCGCCCCTCGGTCTGCTTCCACAGCTCCGGGCCGGTGGTCTCGTAGTGCGAGCGCGGGTTGGCCGGGTTGCTGTACTGGTTGGGCTTCCAGGCGCCGGGGATCTCCCGGGCCAGCCGGTCGGAGACGTTGTAGTAGGAGCGCGGGTCCTCCGGCGCGACCGCGGTCGGGCAGACCACCACCTCGGCGCCGTACGCGCGCAGCACGTCCTGCTTGTCCTGGCTGACCTTGTCCGGGCAGACGAAGACGCACTTGTAACCCTTGAGCTGGGCCACCAGGGCCAGGCCGACGCCGGTGTTGCCGCTGGTCGGCTCGACGATCGTGCCGCCCGGCTTGAGGATCCCGGCCTTCTCGGCGTCCTCCACCATCCGCAGCGCGATCCGGTCCTTGACCGAGCCGCCCGGGTTGACGTACTCCACCTTCGCCAGCACGGTCGTCTGGATGCCCTCGGTCACGTTGCGCAGGCGTACCAGCGGGGTGTTGCCGATCAGCTCGACGACGTTGTCGTAGTACTGCACCTCGTTGTGCCCTTCGTTGCGCCGCCGACGGCGGCCGGGAAGACTTCTGTTCGTCGCCCAGGGTACGGGTCGTCAGGGCACCACATGGCCGGGGATGACGGAGCTGCGACGGGCCTCCCACTCCAGGAACCGCTCGGTCTCGGCGAGCACGCTGCCCGCCAGCCAGGTCACCATCACCGCGTCGTCGGCCAAGCCGAAGATCGCCAGCGGGATCTCCGGCAGCAGGTCGATCGGCGAGACGATGTACGCCGTCGCCGCCGTCATCATGGCCAGCCGCAGGCCCCCGTCGTACTGCCCCTTCGCGGTGGCCCGGATCATCCGGGGCAGCGCGGCCAGCCGGGCACCGAGTGACGGCCCGCCCCGGGCGCCGGTCGCCAATGCCCGGGCCAGCGCGGCGAAGGCCGCGCTCCGCTTCAACGTCTTGCCCATCTGTTCGCCCCTTTCCGCTCGACCAGGGTGCGATGCCGGCGCAAGCCCGGTCCTCCTGCCCGGACAGGTACCCCGAACGGTCCGTTCCCAGCCTCCCGATCACGCGGAGAGCGGGTGTCGCGGTGGCGCGATAATGTCGACCTCATGGGGGACGCTGGTTCCGTCGGCCCGACGGGTTGGCAGCGCGCCCGGCTGATCGCCCGGGTGGCGGCGATCGGCACGGGCGCCACCGTGGCGGCCACCGCCGCGACCGGCGGGGTGCTGCTCGGTCAGGCCCGGCAGGCCCGGCGCATCATCCCGACGGCCGAGGCGCCCCCGCCGCGCTGCGACGGGGTGTACGGCGCGAAGCTCCCCGGCCCGCCGATCACCATGGCCGTCCTCGGCGACTCCTCCGCCGCCGGTTACGGCGTGCACCGCCGCCGCGAGACCCCGGGCGCGCTGCTGGCCACCGGGCTGTCCCGCCGGCTGCTCCGGCCGGTCCGGCTGCACCGGTTCGCGGTGGTCGGCGCCCTGTCGGCCGGGCTCAAGCCGCAGGTCGAGTCGGCCCTCGAGGTCACCCCCGACATCGCCGTCATCCTGATCGGCGGTAACGATGTCACCAACCGCACCTCACCGCCGGTGGCTGTGCGTTACCTGGTCGACGCGGTCCGTACGCTCCGCGGAGCGGGCTGCGAGGTGGTGGTCGGCACCTGCCCCGACCTGGGCGCGATCCGACCGATCCAGCCGCCGCTGCGCTGGCTGGCCCGTCGCTGGAGCCGACAGCTCGCCGCCGCCCAGACGGTCGCGGTGGTGGAGGCGGGTGGCTGGACGGTCTCCCTCGGTGACCTGCTCGGTCCCCGGTTCGCCGCCGAGCCGGCCCGGATGTTCGCCTGGGACCGGTTCCACCCGTCCGCCGAGGGGTACGCGGTCGCCGCGGCCGCGTTGCTGCCCACGGTGCTCTCCGCGCTGGGCGCCGGTCCGGACCGCCGGGCTACGCTCGGCGGCCGGGAAGGCGTACGGTCGCTCCCGAAGGCCGCCCACGAGGCGGCCCGGCACGCCGGCACCGAGGTCAGCGGCGCCCAGGTCCGGGGCCGCGACCGGGGTCCCGCCGGCCGCTGGGCGCAGCTGCGGCGGCGTGCCTTCTTCGGCGTCGGCGCGGTGCCGCAGTCCGGTACTGTCGCCGACTCACCCCAGTTGGAGGGACTGGCATGAGCGAGCGGTACGGGCACCGGGAGGTGACGGCATGAGCGAGCGCAGCGAGTTCGCGGCACGGTTGGGCCGGGCCGCGGCCCTGTCCCTGGTCGCTGGCACGGTGGGCGGGGCGGCCGTGCTCGCCGGCCAGGCCATCGCCGCCCGCAACCGCCCGTACGCCCAGCCCGAGTTGAGCCTCGCGCTGCGGGCCACGGTCGGCCGGACGGGCGCCGCGCCGCTGCGGCTGGTGCTGCTCGGCGACTCCTCGGCGCTCGGCGTCGGGGTGGAACGCTTCGAGGACACGATCGGCGGCCAACTGGCCCATCTGCTCGCCGAGGGGCCGACCGGCCGGCGGGTGCACCTGTCCAGCGTCGGGGTCTCCGGATCCCGCTCCACCGACCTGGCCACCCAGGTGGCCCGGGCGTTGCTCGGCGAGCGGCCCGACGTGGCGGTGATCCTGATCGGGGCGAACGACGCCACCGCGATGGCCCGGCCGGCGGACGCGGCGGCCTACCTCGGGTCGGCGGTGCGCCGGCTGCGCGAGGCGCACGTCGAGGTGGTCGTGGGCACCTGTCCCGATCTCGGCGCGGTCCGCGCGGTCGCCGCCCCGCTGCGGCAGGTGCTCGCCTGGTCGGGCCGGCGGGTCGCTCGCGCCCAGACGGCGGCGGTGCTGGAGGCCGGGGGCACCGTGGTGGAGCTGGGCGTCGAGACCGGCCCGGTGTTCCGGGCGGACGCCGGGACGCTCTGCCACGACGGCTACCACCCCTCCGCCGACGGCTACCGGGTCTGGGCGCACGCCCTGCTGCCGGCGGTCGAGGCGGCGGCGACGGTCGCCTCCCGCCACCACTGAGCGGCCCGGCGGGTGACATTTCCCGCCGGGCGGCGAACTTCCGCGTCAAGTTACCCGCGGGTTAACGTTGGTTCATGCCGATTGAGTCGCCCCGCGACGCCGTCATCGTCGCCACCACCCGTTCCCCCATCGGCCGCGCCGTCAAGGGTTCCCTGAAGGACGTCCGCCCGGACGACCTCGCCGCCACCATCGTCCAGGCCGCCCTCGACAAGGTCCCCGCGCTGGACCCCACCACGATCGACGACCTCTACCTGGGCTGCGGCCTGCCCGGCGGCGAGCAGGGCTTCAACATGGGCCGGGTGGTCGCCACCCTGCTCGGGCTGGACGGCCTGCCCGGCGCCACGCTGACCCGCTACTGCGCCTCCTCGCTGCAGACCACCCGGATGGCGATGCACGCGATCAGGGCCGACGAGGGCGACGTCTTCATCTCCGCCGGCGTCGAGACCGTCTCCCGATACGCGCGGGGCAACTCGGACGCCCTGCCGCCGGAGGCGCAGGCGCTGGTCGGCGGCGGCTGGGAGAACCCGCGCTTCACCGAGGCCCGGGAGCGCTCGCGGGCCCGCGCCCAGGGCGGCGCCGGGGTGTGGACCGACCCGCGCGAGGCCGGCCAACTCCCCGACATCTACCTGGCCATGGGGCAGACCGCGGAGAACCTCGCCCAGGTCTACGACATCACCCGTGAGGACATGGACGCCTTCGGCGTCCGCAGCCAGAACCTGGCCGAGAAGGCGATCGCGGACGGCTTCTGGGCCCGCGAGATCACCCCGGTCACCACCCCGGACGGCACCGTGGTGAGCAGCGACGACGGCCCGCGCGCGGGGGTGAACCTGGAGGGTGTCGCCGGCCTGAAGCCGGTGTTCCGCCCGGACGGCCGGATCACCGCCGGCAACTGCTGCCCGCTCAACGACGGCGCGGCCGCCGTAGTGATCATGAGTGCCCAGCGCGCCCAGGAGCTCGGCCTCACCCCGCTGGCCCGGATCGTCTCCACCGGTGTCACCGCGCTCTCCCCGGAGATCATGGGCCTGGGCCCGGTCGAGGCGTCCCGGCAGGCGCTCAAGCGGGCCGGCATGACCATCGACGACGTCGACCTGGTCGAGATCAACGAGGCGTTCGCCGCCCAGGTGATCCCGTCGTACCGGCAGCTGGGCATCCCGGAGGAGAAGCTGAACGTGATGGGCGGCGCGATCGCCGTCGGTCACCCGTTCGGCATGACCGGCGCCCGGATCACCGGCACCCTGCTCAACGCCCTGGAATGGCACGACAAGACCATCGGTCTGGAGACCATGTGCGTCGGCGGCGGCCAGGGCATGGCCATGGTGCTCGAACGGCTCAACTGAGGTCGATTCACCGGGACGGCAGCCGGGTACGGGAGGCGCCATGGCGAGGGTCGTGGAACGCGAACGGAAGTACTCCGGTGACGAGGAGTTCCGGCTGCCCGATCTGACGGGGTGCGGTGGCGTCGTGACGACGTCCGACGCCACCACCCACGACCTGGACGCGGTCTACCTGGACACCCCCGACCTCCGGCTGGCCCGCAGCGGCTTCGCGCTGCGCCGGCGTACCGGGGGGCACGACGCGGGCTGGCACCTCAAGGTCGGGGCCGCCGGTGGCGCCCGGACCGAGTACCAGTTCCCGGCCGGGCCGGAGGACACCGATCCGCCGGCCGGCCTGGCCGTGCTCTTCCGGGCCGCCGCCCGGGGCGGGCCGGTCGCCCCGGCCGCGCGGATCGTCACCCGCCGGCGGGAACGTCGCCTCCTCGACGCGGCCGGCCGGGTCCTCGCCGAGGTCGCCGAGGACAGCGTCGAGGCCCGCGACCTGGTCAGCGGCGAGCGGCAGGGCTGGCACGAACTGGAGGTCGAGCTGGTCGACGGCGGCGAGGCGTTGCTCGACGCGGTGGACGCCCGGTTGCGGGAGGCCGGTGCCCGCGCGGTGCCGGTCTCCAAGTCGCAGCGCGCCCTCGGTCGGCGGCTCGCCGCCGCCCGCCCCGCGCCCGCCGACCCGCGGGCGGCCCCGGTGCTGGACTACCTGGCCGACCAGCGGGACGCGCTGATCGCCAACTATCCCGGAGCGTGGGGCGGCGACGAGGACGCCGTGCACGACATGCGGGTCGCCGGGCGCCGGCTGCGGTCCACCCTGCGTACCTTCCGGGGGCTGTGGGACCGCTCGGAGAGTGAGGCACTGCGGGCGGAGCTGAGCTGGCTGGGCGGTCAGCTCGGCCCGGTGCGGGACACCCAGGTGATGGCCGTCCGGCTGGCCGAGGCGGTCCGGGCGGAGCCGGACGAGTTGGTACTCGGCCCGGTCGCCGCGCGGCTCGCCGAGCGGTTCGCCGCCGACTTGGCCACCGCCCTCGGCGACCTGCGCGCGGCGCTCGACTCCGACCGCTGCACCGACCTGCTGCGCCGGCTCGACGCGCTGGTGGAGGGGCCGACCGCGAGGCCGGTGGACGCCCGCTGGGTGGGCCGCCGGGTCCGCCGGGCGGTGACCCGGGCGGACCGACGCCTGGACCGGGCACTGGCCGCCGGCGCCGACGACGCGGCGCTGCACGAGGCACGGAAGGCGTACAAGCGGGCCCGGTACGCGGTGGAGGTGCGCGAGCCGGCCGTCGGTGGGCCCGTGGGCAGGCTGGTGGGCCGGCTCAAGGAGCTTCAGGACCAGCTCGGCGCGCATCAGGACTCGGTGGTGACCCGCGAGGTGCTGCGCCGGCAGGCGCTGCGCGCGTACGCCGACGGGGAGAACACCTTCACGTACGGAATCCTGCACGCCCGGCAGGCCGCCGGGGCGGACCGGGACGTCCCGGCCCTGGTCCGGGCCGCGGAGCGGGCGCGAAAGCGGAAGGTGCGGCGCTGGCTTAAGGGTTGAGCGCTCAGAGCGCCGAGCGGGTCGCCGAGATCGTGGCAGCGGCCCGGGACAGCACTGTCTCGGGCGCACCGGCCGTCACCAGGTCGGCGGCGACCACCCGGAGCTGATCGGGCAGGACCAGGTCGGTGCCGAGCCGGGGTACGTCCCGACGCGGCTCGCCCGCCACGTCCGCGGCCAGGTTGGCAATCTCCTGCACCAGCTTGTGCACCAGGTCGGCCCGGGACACGTTGCCGCCCTCGGCCTGCGCCGACCAGCGCGGCTGCTCCCAGTGCCCGACCTGACGGACCAGCAGTTCGACCGCCCGGTCCAGTTCCGCTGCGCTCATCGCGGCCGAGTCTACGGTCAGCGGCGGACGTAGCTGAGCAGGCGCAGGATCTGCCAGTACAGGAAGATCAACCCGACCAGCAGCCCGAACGCGCAGTACCAGGCGTACCGGCGGGGGAGGCCGGCGCGGGCCGAGCGTTCGACCAGGTCGAAGTCGAGGACGAAGCTGAGCGCCCCGGCGATGATCGCCACCACCGAGAAGAGGTACGGGAGCCAGCCGACCTGGGCGGTCAGGCTGTAGACCGCCACTCCCTGCCGCCCGGTGAACAGGTAGGTGACCAGGTTGACCAGGCTGATCGCCACGATCCCGAGCAGGGTGCCGAGGACCAGCCGGGCCAGCCGCGGGGAGGCTCGGACGATCCGGGCCCGGTAGAGCAGGGCCATGCCGAGGAAGACACCGAAGGTGCCGATCACCGCCTGCGCCACGATGCCCGGGTAGACCAGCTCGAAGGCCCGGCTCGCCACCCCGAGCAGCAGCCCCTGGAGCACGGCGTATCCGGCGATCAGCGGCGGGTTGGTGACCTGCTTCAGCGAGATGAACAGCACCAGCGCCAGGCTCGCCAGGGCGCTGCCGGCCAGCGCCGCCGAGATCCACGCCGCCTGCGGCACGACCACCCAGGCGACCGCCGCCGTTACGCCGGTGAGCAGCAGCAGCCCCACCGTCCGGCTGACCACGTCGGCCACGGTCATCGACTCGACGGCGCCGACTCCCAGCACCTGGCGTTCGGTCCGGCCGACGTCGTCCAGTCGGTCCAGCACCGGATTGGCACTCCGCACCGCGACCTCCTCGGCGACGCGTCCCGGTCTCCACTCTCCCCCGGGCGGCCGGGCGGCGGCGGGAAAACGACGACGCCCGCCGCCGCGGTCGCGGCTGGCGGGCGTCTCCGGGAGTGTGTCGGTCAGTCGTCGCCCTGCAGGTAGCTGAGCAGGCGCAGCACCTCCAGGTAAAGCCAGACCAGGCTGACCAGGATGCCGAAGGCGGCGACCCAGGAGTAGCGCTGCGGGAGCCCCATCCGGACGCCGTTCTCGATGTTGGCGAAGTCGAGCACGAAGCTCAGCGACGCCACCACGATGCAGACCAGGCTGAAGCCGATGGCCAGCGGGCTGCCGTCGCGCAGGTGGGTGTTGAAGCCGAAGAGCGCGAGCACCAGGTTGATCATCATGGCCGCGAAGAGGCCGCCCATCACCGCGATCATGATCTTCGCGAACTTCGGGGTGGCCCGGATGACCCGCGACTTGTAGAGCATCGCCATCAGGAAGAAGACGCCGAAGGTCGCCACCACGGCCTGGAGCACGATGCCGTCGTAGAACGTGTTGAAGGTCTTGCTCACCGCGCCGAGGAAGACGCCCTCGACGACCGAGTACGCGATCACCAGCGCCGGATTGGCCATCCGGGAGAACGAGATGATCAGGCCGAGCACCAGACCGACGACGGCGCCGCCGATCCAGGCCAGACCGAGCAGCTGGTCCGGCAGCAGTGCCCAGGTGGCGGCCGCCGCGACGCCGAGGATCCCGAGCAGGGTGACCGTCTTGACGACCACGTCGTCCAGGGTCATCGGGGTCACGGTGGGCGGGGCGGCCGGGTAACCGGGGCCGGCCGGGTACTGCTGCGGGTACGGCTGGTACTGCTGCGGGTATCCGGGCTGACCGTACGGCCCGGGCTGGGCGTACCCGGCCGCCCGCTCGCGGTCGGCCGCCTGGCCGAGCCGGGCGAGCACCGGGTTCGAGGTCTTCACTTCTCAGGCCTCCCTCAGGGGGTCGATGCACGTGAACGTGCGACCTCCAGGGTAAACGGGATCCGCACCCCCGCGCCGGACCCCAAGCTGTGGGAAAGCTGAGAGTCTGGTGCCCGGGGCGGGGGTCGAACCCGCACGCCTTGCGGCAGCCGCTTTTAAGGCGGCCGTGTCTGCCGTTCCACCACCCGGGCGGGTGACACCGGCGCGCCGACACGCGGCGGTGCAGGTCTCACCGTAGCTGTTGCCCGGTGACCCGGCGTACCCCGTGCGGTCCGCGCCGTTAGGGTCGAGGCCGTGACCAGCGCCGTCCCCACGGCCCCCGGGCCCGGGCCCGGCCAGGCCGTCCGCCCCGATCGGGCGGTCGCCCGCCCGAGTCGTGCCGGCCGCCTGCTGGCCGCCGCCGTCCGGCACCGCGCCGACCTGCTGGTCGCGCTGCTCTTCGCCCTGCTCGCCGGGTGGCTCAGCCACGGGCTGTGGCCCGCCCCGGGGCAGCGGGTGCTCGCGCTCAACCCGGCGGACCAGACCCTCTACGAGTGGTTCCTGGCCGTCGACTCACGAGCCGTGCTGGGAGACTTCGGCCTGCTCACCGACCGGCTCAACGCGCCGGACGGGGTCAACCTGATGGCCAACACCACGGTGATCGCGCTCGGCGTGCTGCTCGCCCCCGTCACCCTCGCGTTCGGGGCACCGGTCAGCTTCGCCCTGCTCGTCGCCGGGAACCTGGCCGGCACTGCGGTCGCCTGGTACCTGTTCCTCACCCGCACGCTGCGGACCCGCCGGGTCGCCGCCGCGCTGGGCGCGGCGCTCTGCGGCTTCGGCCCCGGGATGCTCTCGCAGAGCAACGCCCACCTGCACATGACCGCCCAGTGGCTGGTGCCGGTGATCGTCTGGCTGGTGCTCCGGCTGCTCCGGGCCGCCGACCCGGCCGGACGCCCGGACGGGCCGGACCGCCGGCGGATGGCAAGTTCGGCAGCCGGGCTGGCCGCCGCAGTCACCGTCCAGGTCTTCATCGGCGAGGAGGTGCTCTTCCTCACCGCGCTCACCCTGCTGGTGATGGCGGTCGCCTACGGCCTGGCCGACCGGGAGCTGCTGCGCCGGGCGCTGCCGGGCTTCGCCGGCGGGTTGCTGGTGGCCGCCGGCCTGGCCGTGCTGGTGCTGGGCTACCCGCTGTGGCACCAGTTCGCCGGGCCGCAGGGCGTCGTCGACGGCATGTTCAGTCCGTACTACTTCTCCGCCGACCTGACGAGCTGGTCGACCCTCTCCCCGCTGTCGGTGCTGGGCAGCGACGCCTCGTCCCGGCTGACCACCGGGCCGGCCGAGTACAACGCCTTCCTCGGCTGGCCGCTGCTGCTGGTCGGCATCGGCTGCGCGGTCTGGCTCGGTCGCCGCCCGCTGGTGGCCGCCTGCTTCGCCGGCGGGCTGGTGATGGCCGTCCTGTCGCTCGGCCCCGAGGTGGTGGTCGGCGGTGAGCGGACCGGGGTGCCCGGACCGTACGCCCTGCTGGCGGGGCTGCCGGTGGTGGACGGCGCACTGCCGATGCGGTTCGCCCTGGCGGTGCTGCCGCTGGCCGGCACGGTGCTGGCACTCGCCATGGACCGGGCCCTCGCGGAGCGTGGCCGGGCCCGGCGGCTGGTGCCCCTGGCCGTCGGCGCGGCCCTGCTCAGCGCCTTCCCGGCACCGCTGCCCACCGCCGACCGCCCGGCGCTGCCCGAGTTCATCACCGCCGGTCACTGGCGGCAGTGCGTACGACCCGGCGGGGTGCTGGTGCCGGTGCCCGCAGCCACCCCGGCGGACCCGTGGCCGATGCGCTGGGGCACCGCCGCCGACGCCGCGTTCGGCATGCCGGAGGGCTTCTTCATCGGCCCGTACGGCAAGGACGGCTCGGCGGTGATGGGCACCTACAAGCGGCCGACCTCGGCCCTGCTGGCCGACGTGGCCAAGCGCGGGGTGCCGCCGGCGATCGGGGACCAGCAGCGGCGGCAGGCCGCACGGGACATCGAGTTCTGGGGCGCCTCCTGCGTGGCGTTGACCGACGACGCCCCGCACGCGGAGACGCTGCGGCGGACCCTGGAGCAGCTCTTCGGACCCGGCGCCCGGGTCGCCGACGCCTGGACCTGGCGGTTCTGATCACACCTCGCGGCGGGCCGCACGGGCCCGCTCGTCCCCCGGCGCCCGCACGCGGTTGGCGGAAGACTCCGGAGCGGTATGCCGCGGCGGCATGAATATGCCTCAGCGGCATACCGCTCGGCAGTGAACATCCGCCCCGACGACGTCACGCGGAGTCACGCCGTCCGGGCTCGCGAGACGCGCGGAGCACGGGAAAGGGGTCCTTCCCGCTGGAAGGACCCCTTTCCCGGCCGATTCAGCGCGCGGCGCCGACCGGCGCGGACGCCTCGGCGAACTCCTCGCGCGGGTCGTGCAGCTGACCCAGCGCGACCACCTCACGCTTGAGGAAGAACGCCAGGCTCCAGTCGACCACGACCCGGACCTTCCGGTTGAAGGACGGGATCCGCGACATGTGGTACGTGCGGTGCATGAACCACGCCGGCCAACCGGTCATCTTCACGCCGTAGACCTGGGCCACGCCCTTGTGCAGGCCGAGGCTGGCCACGCTGCCCGCGTGCTTGTGCTTGTAGTCGACCGGTTCGCGCCCGCGGATCACGTTCACGATGTTGTCGGCCATCCGGGCGGCCTGCCGGACCGCGTGCTGCGCGCTCGGCGAGCAGAAGTTGCCCGGCTCCTTGGTCAGGTCCGGCACGGCGGCGCAGTCACCGGCGCTCCAGGCGCCCTCGACCACCCGGTCACCGTCCACGATCTGCAGGGTGGGCAGGCACGTGACGCGGCGGCGCTCGTCCCGCGGGAAGTCGGTGGCGTCGAGCATCGGCGACGGCTTGACGCCGGCCGTCCAGACGATGGTGTCCGCCGCGAAGCTGTCCCCGTCGGAGAGCTTGACGATGCCGCCTTCGCAGGACTCCAGCCGGGTGTCCAGGCGGATGTCCATGTTCCGCTTGAGCAGCTGCTGCACCGTGTAGGCGCCCATGTCCCGATCGACCTCGGGCAGCACCCGCTGGGTGGCCTCGACCAGAACCCAGCGCATCTCCTCCGGCTTGAGCTCGGGGTAGTAGCGCAGCGCGTCGCGGGCCATGTCCTCCATCTCGGCGAGCGCCTCGATGCCGGCGTAGCCGCCGCCGACGAAGACGAAGGTCAGCGCGCGCTGGCGGACCTCCGGGTCGGTCGTGGCGGCGGCCACGTCGAGCCGGTCCAGCACGTAGTTGCGCAGGAAGATGGCCTCGCCGATGGTCTTGAACCCGACGCCGTGCTCGTGCAGGCCGGGGATCGGCAGCGTGCGCGAGACCGAACCGGGGGCGACCACCACGTGGTCGTACTCCACCTCGCGGGTCGGGCCGCTGATCGGCTGCACGATCGCGGTCTTGCGGTCGTGGTCGATCCGGGTGACCGTACCGGCCAGCACCGTGCACTTGCGCAACTCCCGCCGCAGCGGCACCACCGCGTGCCGGGGCGAGATGTTGCCCGCCGAAGCCTCGGGGAGGAACGGCTGGTACGTCATGTGCGGCTGCGGGTCGACGACGATGACCTCGGCCTCACGGGAGCTCAGCTTCTTGGACAGGCGCAGAGCGGCGTACAGGCCCACGTGCCCGGCACCAACGACAAGGATCCGCTTCGGATTCACGTCATCCATCTTTCCCCGGGCGGCTCGGCTAATCCCGTTCGAGACCCGCTTCTGTGACGGATCACAACCCCTGTGACCTGCGCAACGTCCCCGGATGTCCCGCTATCTGCGACGCAGGAGCCAGCCGAGGAGAGCGCTGAGCCCTACCGCGACCAGCAGTCCGGCGACGGTGGCCACCTGGGAACCGCGATCCCCGCCGACCCCGCCCAGCCAGGCCAGCACGATGCCGAGCACGGCGCTCGCCAGCACCACCCCACCGGCCCGGGCCAGCCAGCGCAGCACCAGGTCGGGATCGACCACCGCGTCGAACGGCAGCAGCGCCGCGAGGGCGCAGAGGGTGTGCGCCAGGTAGAGCAGGGTCGCCACGGCCACCAGCCGCCAGAGCGCCGGCGGCCGGTCGAAGCCGACCGTGGCGAGCAGCCAGCCACCGACCGTGACCAGCGCCGCGAAGGTCGGCCAGACCCGGCGCGGCCCGACCGCCGGCAGCACCGCCACCACCGCCAGGGCGAGCAGCGAGCGCGGGACGAACGCCTGCACCGGGTACGCGACCAGGAACCCGACCAGCACGGTGAGGAAGATGCCGGCGCGGACCAGCAGCGGGGTGGGACTGATCCGGTTGATCGCGTACCGCACCGCACGGCCCCGCTCGTGCAGCCCTTCGACGAGATCGTTCAAGACGGCCAACCTTCGGTCGCGACTGCGGGACTCCGCTCCGCTGCGTTCCTCGCGCTCACCGGCCGCCCACCCGCGGGGCGGTGGCCAGGCGGGCCACATCGCGCAGCACCTGGTCGAGGCTGCCGGCACCGGCCCAGCGCACCACCGGCACGCCGTGCTCCCGCAGCTGACCGATCATCGTCTCCCGGTCCAGCCGCCACAGCCGGTACGCCACCTCCGCCCAGCCCCGGTCCTTCGGCGACGGCAGGTCGGCCGGGAGGGTGTCCACCGCCACCACGAACCGCCCGCCCCGGGCCATCCGGGCCAGCATCTGGGCCGAGCGCTCGTCGAGCAGCGGGGTGAGCACCACCACCAGGGCGTCCGACGACAGCAGCTGCGGGCCGAAGATCAGGTCGTACGGCTCGTGCGGGGAGGACTCGGCCTTGACGTCGAGCAGCCACTCCAGCACGGTCAGATACTGCCGGCGGCCGGTGGCCGGGCGGAGCCGGCGGGCGGCCGGCCCGTACTCCAGCAACGCCACCCGGTCGCCCCGGTGCAGGTAGTGCTCGGCGATGGCGGCGGCCGCCCGCACGGTGGTGTCCAGCACCGTCGCCGGTCCCCGGACCCCACCGGAGCGGCCCGCCTCGGCCAGCACGTCGAGCAGGACCACCACCTCGGCGTCCCGGTCGGAGAGGGTGGCCGCGACGTGCAGCTGCCGGGCCCGCAGGGAGACCCGCCAGTCGATCCGGCGCAGCCGGTCCCCGGGGGCGAAGACGCGTACCCCGGCCAGCTCGCCGCCCTCCCCCGGCCGCCGGGAATGGTGCGCCCCGACCAGGCCCGCCGCCCGCGGCATCGCCTCGACCGCCTCGAACGGCTCGGTCATCGGGTAGACGCGCATCCGGACCGGGTCGGTGATCACCGACCGGGAGACCAGCAGCCCGTCGGCGACCGCCACCCGGGTGCCGGCCGGGCCGATCGGGTGCCGGCCCCAGCGCAGGGCCGTCCCGGTCAGCGACAGGTCCACGGCGGTGCCGCGGGGCACCGAGGTGACGAAGGGCCGGTCCGCGCCGCCGGAGCGGCTCACATCCACCCCGGTACCGCCGAAGCCGACCTTCTCCACCCGCAGCCAGCGGGACATCCGGGTCCGCACCACCGCCACGTCGTACGACACGGCGTCCGGGTTCGCGACGGTGACCGTGGCGGCCATCGGCGAGCCTTCGACCAGGTGCGTGTCGCCGGTGCCGACCTCCAACCCGGGCAGCGTGACGGGCCGCCGGCGCAGCCCGTACACGGTGCCCAGGGCGAACGGCGTGGCCAGCACCACCAGGTCGATCCGCCCGAGCAGCACGGCCGCGACGAGCAGCAGCCCGGTGAGCAGCACGGCCCGGCCGAGCGCCCAGGTGGGCGCCCAGCCGCCGGCCGGATCGTTACGGTCGGCCATCAGCGCCCGACGGGCCCGGCCGCGTAACTGGGCAGGGCGCCGCTGGCCGGGGCGGGCGTGGACTCCAGCACCTCGCCGACGACGAAGGACGGGTCGACCCGGCGCAGCCACATCTCCGGGCGGAGCGTGATCCGGTGCGCCAGGGCGGGCACCGCCACCGACTTGACGTCCTCCGGCACCACGTAGTCACGGTTGGCGAACACCGCCCGGACCCGCGACAGCAGCAGCAGCGCCAGTGAACCGCGCGGTGAGGCGCCGACCAGCACCGACGGATGCTCCCGGGTGGCCGCCGTCAGCGCCACGATGTACCGGCCGATGGAGTCCTCGACGACGACGTCCTCCAGCGCGGCCTGCATGCCGCGCAGCGTGCCGGCGTCCACCACCGGCTTGATCTCGGCCTCCTCGCGGCGGCGGGCGATCCGCCGGCGCAGCACGTCCCACTCCTCCTCGTGATCCGGGTAGCCGAACGACACCCGGAGCAGGAACCGGTCGAGCTGCGCCTCCGGCAGCGGGTACGTCCCCTCGTACTCGATCGGGTTCGCGGTGGCCAGCACGTGGAACGGCTCGTCCAGCCGGTAGGTGACGCCCTCGACCGACACCTGCTTCTCCTGCATCGCCTCCAGCAGCGCCGACTGGGTCTTCGGCGGGGTGCGGTTGATCTCGTCGGCGAGGAGCAGGTTGGTGAAGACCGGACCGGCGCGGAACGAGAAGTCCCCGCTGCGCTGGTCGTACAGGAAGGAGCCGGTGACGTCGGCGGGGAGCAGGTCCGGGGTGAACTGGAGGCGGCGGAAGTCCAGCCCCAGGGCCTGCGCGAACGACCGGGCGGTCAGCGTCTTGCCCAGGCCGGGCAGGTCCTCCAGCAGCACGTGGCCGCCGGCCAGGATGCCGGCGAGGACCAGCTCCAGAGCCTCCCGCTTGCCGACCACGACCGTGCCGACCGCCTCCAGCACCGCCCGGGCCAGCCGGCCCACCTCGGCGGGGGGAATGCTCCGGTCCACGTCGTTCATCACAGCTTCTCCAGTTCGGCGACGATCACCGCGAGATCGCGCGGCGACGGGGGGCGGCGGGAGGGGGTGCCGAGGAACGTCCACAGGGGCTCTCCCAGCAGGGTGCGGGCACGGGCGGGGTCGGACTCGCGGGTGATGCCGTGCTTCTGGCGCAGCCGTTCGTCGGCCAGCTCGCCGAGGCGCGGCAGGACCCGCTCGGCGAACCGCTCCCGGTTGCCGGCGCACCAGTCCAGCGGCCGCTCCCAGCCGTTGATCGCGGCGCGCAACGCGTCCCGCGCGGCCCAGTTCCAGGTGCCCGGCTCCTCACCGGCGGGCGCCCTCGCCCCGGCCCGGGGCGGCGGCGGAGGCGACAGCGCGGCGGTGACGCGGCGGACGGCGAGCACGGCGAGCACGCCCGCCACGATGATCCAGAGCGAGACCTGGAGGCCGACCGCGCGCAGCCCGACCAGCAGGACCACCACGATCGCCGCGGTGACGGCGAGCGTACGCAGCACCGGCCGCAGTCGCGCGGGCCGTTCGTCGCCCGGCTCCCCGACCGGCTCCTCGGCGAACGACAGCAGGTCGTCGATGCTGGTGCTCATGCCGGCACCTCCGCGGAGCCGGCGGCGGCCAGGCTGGTCAGTTCGCCGCGCAGCCGGCGCAGCGCGGCCCGGGCCTGGTCACGCATCCGCCCGTCAACGGTGTGGGTGGCGTACCGGGCCTCCCGGTAGACGTGCGCGAAGCCGTCCAGCACGTCCGCGCTGGCGATCGCCGGGACACCGGCCGCCGGGTCCCCGCGCAGCAGCCGGCCGACCAGGTCGGTGGGGGTGTCCCCGGCGAGCCGGGGCACTCCGGCCTCTTCGGCGGCCTCCTCCAGCCGGACCCAGCAGGCGATCACCGCGGTCCGTGGGTCGGTGTCCCGGTCGTCCAACTCCACCAGGCCGGCGTCCAGCACGGCGACCACCTCACGGGCGGTGCCCTCGGCGGTGCGCCGGGTCCGCTGCGTCGGCACCGCCCGGGTGGTCCGCCGCAGCGCCCCGACGAGCACCGTCCACAGCACGTACCCGACGACGGCCAGCACCCCCAGTGCGAGCAGGACGGCCGCCGCCCAGAGGACCCACCCGGGCAGCTCGACGGAGGTGGTCGGCCCGGCGTCCCGCAGGTCCACGGGGAACGACGGGGACGGCTCCGCGGTGGGGTAGTCCGGCACGTACGGGATGGTGTCGGCGGCGGGCGGGATCCGGCTGGCCCCGATCGAGGAGTGCCCGGCGGCGAGCGCGGCCACGGCCAACAACAGGGTCACCGCAGCGACCGGCCACCACCTGCGCAGCACGCCGAGGTCCATCCCACCGCCCTACGCGTTCCTCAGTCCACCCCGGCCAACCGCTTCGCCCGGGCGAACACCTCGTCCAACATCGCCGGTGTCAACCGCCCGGTGAAGGTGTTCTGCTGGCTGACGTGGTAACAGCCGAGCAATTCCGGTGCTGACCCGCCGGACCAGTGTGCCCCATGGCCGAACGCCGGTCGCGGCGTGGGCAGGCGGCAGGCGTACACGTCGCGCAGGACCGGCCACCACGCGGCCCAGGCGAACGCACCCAGCGCGACCACGACGCGCAGGGTAGGCCGGATCAGCGCGACCTCGCGGTGCAGCCACGGCGCGCAGGTGTCCCGCTCCACCGGGGTGGGCTTGTTGTCCGGCGGCGCGCAGCGCACGGCGGCGAAGATCCGGGTGTCCCGCAGGGTGAGGCCGTCGTCGGCGGCGACGCTGGTCGGCTGGTTGGCCAGGCCCGCGCGGTGCAGCGCGGCGAAGAGCACGTCGCCGGAGCGGTCGCCGGTGAAGATCCGACCGGTGCGGTTGCCGCCGTGGGCGGCGGGCGCCAGGCCGATGATGCCGATCCGGGCGTCGGGCGGACCGAAGCCGGGCACGGGACGTCCCCAGTACGCCTGGTCGCGGAATGCGGCCCGCTTCGTCCGGGCGACCTCCTCCCGCCAGGCGACCAGTCGCGGGCAGGCGAAGCAGTCGGTCACCGCGCCGTCGAGGTCGGTCAGGTCGGTCGCCCGCGCGGCGCGGGCGACCACCTCGGCGGGGGTACGCGGCTCAGCCAAGCCTGGCCCGGAAGAGTTCCAGCGTGCGGGCCCAGGCGGTGGCGGCGGCCCGCTGGTCGAAGTGCTCGGGCCGGTCCTCGTTGAAGAACGCGTGCGCCGTGCCCGGGTAGTCGTACGTCTGGCAGCTGCCACCGGCGGCCTCGATGGCCCGGCGCACGCTCTGCACCCCGTCGGCGGCGGAGGTGCCGTCCGCCTCGGAGCAGTGGATGAGAGCGGACTTGCCGGCATAGTCGGCCCAGTCGGTGCGCATGCCCTCCCAGGGCAGCCGCGGATAGAAGCCGGCGGTGGCGGCGATCCGCTTCGAGAACGTCCCGGACCACAGGGCCAGGCTGGCGCCGGCACAGAACCCGGCGCAGCCGATTTTGCCGGTGACCTCGGGGCGTCCGGCCAGGAACTCCGCGGCGGCGGCGATGTCCGTCGCCGCCTCGTCCATCTGCGTGCTGTTCAGCATCTGCCGGGGCTCACTGGGCTTGCTGGCCGGGCCGCCGTGCCGGAAGTCCGGCGCGAGGGCGACGAAGCCGGCCTCCGCGAAGCGGTCGACCACCGCGCGTACGTGGGGCACCAGACCCCACCAGTCCTGGATGACGATGACCGCCGGGCTGGCCGCACCGCCGGAGGGTATCGCGAGATACCCCTCGCTCGTCCCTCCGTTGCCGGTGAAGCTCACCATCTCGCCCATGGGCGCGTCCTCCTAGCGGTCAGTCATCGTTGGCTGGTCGCACAGTGGGTGTTACGTGCGGGTAGCCTGCCACGCCGTCACGGCCCGGGGAAGACGCGCGACGAGTGGCATTCACCTCCCGATCGCCGTGTTCGGGGACACGGCGACGGCGCGGGCCGCGGCCCGCGCCGTCGTGGACCGTGCGGAAGGTCAGGCCTTCTTGGTCAGGCAGAGCAGGTAGTACTTGTCCCCGCTCCGCTCGCCGCCGTAGAAGACGTAGCCGTCGTCACCCTCCTTGAAGTACTGGTCGCAGCCGTCGCCGGACTGCGCCTGCGCCTCGGTCTGGTGGTCGAGCCGACCGACCACGGTGTACGCCGCCTCGGTGGAGGTGCACTCCACCACCTTCGCGCCGTCGACGTCCTTCTCCTGCCCCTCGGCCACCTCGGGCAGCTGCGCGATGCACTGGCCGACCTTGGCCTGCTCGGTGTCGTCGCGGTGCTCCCAGAAGCGCAACGCGCCCTTCGCCGCGCCGACGGCCACGACGGCGAGGATGACGCCGACGACGCCGAGGACCTTCCGGCCCTTGGACTTTCCAGCCTCCGCCGGCGGCTGCCCCGGTGCGGCCGGCTCGGCCGGCTCGGGCTGCGGGGTGGGGGGCGGTGCGACCTGCTCTGACACGGGTGTTCCTTCCGAGGGGTGACGAAGCAGACGACACCGTAGCGATCTTGTCCGCGCCACCCCCTCATCCGTTCAGCCAATTCCCAGCTTCCGCCACCAGCAGCGGTCTGCTCGGTTGCCCGGACGGCTCAGCGGGTCGGCGCCGGGGCGGGTGCCGCAGGCTCGGGGGTACCGGCCGGCGGGCCGCCGGGGAGCGGTGTCGCGCTGCCGGTCGGGGCCGCCGTCGTGGGTGACGCGCTCACGGTCGGCGCGGGCGGCGGCGTGGACGGCGTCGGCGGCGCGAATGGTGCCTGCTCCGGGCAGTACGGGTAGACGTTGCGGGGCGGCGGCACGATCCCGCTCCCGTCGACGCAGGTGGGCCAGCCGAGCCGGATCGGCACGCCGTTCTGGTCGAAGAGGCGGGCGTTGCGGACCAGCCGGCCCTGCTCGTCGTAGACGAAGACGTCCTGGACCGAGTCGTACCGGTCGCCGATCGAGACGTCGTGGTAGCTGCGGAACTCGTCCGAGCTGGCGTGCTGGTCCACGTTGACCAGCGCGGCAAAGGAGAAGAGCAGCAGGACAGCCGTGCCGAGGCGCAGCAGCCGCCGCGGCCAGCCCCGCAGGCCGGCGGAGCGGTGGCCCAGCCAGACCGAGGCGAGAACCGCCCCGGCGAGGAGGAACAGCCCGGCCAACGCGCTGCCGTCGAGTCGAGGCAGCAGCCCGGACGGCTCGCCGAGCACGGCGGAGACCAGCAGGGCGGCCAGCCAGCCGCGCAGCAGCCACCAGGCAGGGCGCAACGGGCGGAGGAACTCGCTCACCGAGGCGTGCCCGAGCAGCGGGCCGAGCTGGGTGTCGAGGCCGCGTAGTCGGGCGGCGGCCCGGGCCCGGGCGGCGGCGAGCCTCTGGCCTGCGGCCGTCCGGCCGGCACCATCCGCGCCGGCCGCGGCGCGCAGCTCGGCCGCGTACGCCTCCGGCTCGCCGAGCCGGCCGACCAGCGCGCCGTCGGTCTCGGCGGCCACCTCGGCGAGGTGCTCCGGGAGGTCGTCGGTCAACTCGTCCCGGACGGCGGGTGGCAGGTCGGCCAGGGCGGCCCGCACCCGGTCGACGTAGTCCGCGATCTCCTGCCCAGTGACGGTCATGCCGCCGTCCCCCGATCGTCGAGCAGTGCGTCCATGGTGGTGGCGAAGGAGCGCCAGGTCTTTCCGGAGCGGGCTAGCTGGTCCCGGCCGGCGGCGTTGAGCGCGTAGTACTTGCGGTGCGGGCCGGATTCGCTCGGCACCACGTACGTGGTCAGCAGGCCGGCGGCGAAGAGCCGGCGCAGGGTGCCGTAGACCGAGGCGTCGCCGACCTCCTCCAGGCCGGCCTCGCGCAGCCGGCGGAGGATGTCGTAGCCGTAGCCGTCCTCGTCCTTGAGCACGGCAAGCACGGCCAGATCGAGCACGCCCTTGAGGAGCTGAGTGGTGTCCACGCTCAGCACAGTAGTGTGTATTGCGAAGTACCGTCAACGAAACAGTAGCTTCTCCCCCCGCCCACCGGTCGTAGGGTCGAGGCATGTCGTGGAGCAGCTACGCGTCGTTCCTGGTCTTCGCCACGGTGCTGATCCTGATCCCCGGGCCGGACTTCGCCGTGGTCACCCGCAACACGCTGGCCGCCGGTCAACGCCGTGGCTGGTGGAGCGCGGTCGGCGTGACCGCGTCGAACGCCGTGCAGGGTGTGGCCGCCGCAGCCGGCCTCGGCGCGCTCGTCGTCCGCTCCCAGCCGCTCTTCGAGACGATCCGCTGGGCCGGCGTCGCGTACCTCGGCTACCTGTGCATGCAGGCGTGGCGGTCCGCCTGGCGCGGGAAGTACCCGCCCCTGGCCGGTGCCGCCACCGCCGCGCCCGGCCAGGCGTTGGCCGGGTTCCGGCAGGGCTTCCTCTCCAACATCACCAACCCCAAGGTGCTGGCCTTCTACCTGGCTGTCCTGCCGCAATTCGTCGGCGGCCCCGCACCGCTGGGGGTGCTGCTCGCGTACGCGCTCAGCCACGCGGTGCTCAGTCTGGCGTACCTGCTGGTGCTGGTCGCGGCACTGAACCGGGCGCGCGAACTGCTGTCCCGGCGGCGGGTCCGACGCTGGCTGGACGGGCTCACCGGGGTGGCCCTGCTCGGCTTCGGCGCCCGGCTCGCCGCCGAACGCGCCTAGCTCGCCCCCGCCGCCGCTGCTTAATTTTCCCTTATGGGCCTGCTGGTCCGGACGGAAGATCGGTACCTTGCCCGGATGCGACACATCGGAACGGTGATCGCCGCGGCCGTCGTGGGCCCGCTGGCCTGGATCCTCTTCGCCCTTGGCCAGGACCGGTCGGCGCAGGCGTTCGCAGACGCGCAACAGGCCACGCCGGACAGCGGTGACCTCGTCCGCCCCGCGCTGGTGCTGGCGGCCGCCGGGCTCCTCCTCGGGGTCATCGCCACGCTACGGTTCTCCCCGCTGGGCGCGGCGCTGACCGGCCTGGGTTACTCGGCCACCTACCTGGGCCTGCTGATCAGCCCGGCCTCGATGATGGGGCTGCTCGACCGCAAACTGACCCTGGCCGGCCACCAGGTCGACCTGGCGACCCCGCTGCGAACCGGAACGACACTGCTGGTCGGCTCGCTGATGCTCGTCGGGGTGGCGAGCGTCCGCCGGTGGCAGCGGTGGCCGCAGCCCGCATCCGACGCACCCGCGGCGCTGCCGCCGGACGAGATCATCCCCTCGTCCGGGAACCGTCCGCTGGGCGTGGACGGCCTCGGCCTGGGCCAGTCCGAGCCGGAACTCGTTCAGGCCGGTGGTTCGGAATGGACCGGCTCGCTGTCGGACAGCACCACGGACAGGTTCGGGCGGTTGTCGAACTGGCCGCGCCAGACGCCACGGTGAGCCTCCTCCGCCACGGGGAGGATCCGGCCGGTGCGGTTGGCGTCAAGCCAGGGACCAGGCGATGCCGTCGAGGATGTCGTGCTCGGAGGCGACCACCGAGGGCATCCCGGCGCGCTCCATGATCACCCGGAGCACCAGCGCGCCCGCACCGATCACGTCGGCCCGGCCGGGGTGCATCACCGGGATGGCCAGCCGCTCCTCGCGGGTCTTCGCCAGCAGGTCGGCGGTGACCTCGGCGACCTGCTGGTACGACACCCGGGCGTGGTGGATGCGGGCGGGGTCGTACTCCCGCAGGCCCCGGGCGATGGCGACCACGGTGGTGACCGAACCGGCCAGCCCGACCAGGGTGGCGGCCTCGCGGCCCGGCACCGCCGTCAGCGCGCGGTCCACCGCGACGCCGATGTCGGCCTGCGCGGCGGCGACCTCGTCGAGGCCGGGCGGATCGCCGTGCAGGTGCCGCTCGGTCATCCGGACGCAGCCGATGTCCATCGAGACGGCCGCCCCGACGCCGCCCTCCCGGGTGCCCACCACAAACTCGGTCGACCCGCCGCCGATGTCCACCACCAGGTACGGCGGCTCGGCGTCGGCGGGCAGGCCGCGGACCGCGCCGGTGAAGGACAGCCGCGCCTCCTCGTCGCCGGTGACCACCTCCGGTGCCACGCCGAGGGTCTGCTCGACCATGGCGCGGAAGTCGGCGGCGTTCGAGGCGTCCCGGGACGCCGACGTGGCGCACATCCGCACCCGCTCCGCGCCGAGCTTCTCGATCTCCACCGCGTAGTCGGCGAGCGCGACGCGCGTGCGCTCGATCGCCTCGGGCGCGAGCCGGCCGGTCTTGTCGACGCCCTGGCCGAGCCGGACGATCTCCATCCGGCGGCTCAGGTCGACCAGCGGCGCCTGCGGCCCGGCGGACGGGTCGGGCAGGTCGGCGACCAGCAGTCGGATCGAGTTGGTCCCGCAGTCGATGGCGGCCACGCGCGTCGTCACGGCTGCCACCCTACGGCAGGCCCGTCCCCGGGACGCGGCGGTCGCCGGCCGGCGTAGCCGGTGATTCGGCGGAGGACCGGCGGCGGAGGCGGGTCAGTGCCCACGGCAGCCAGGGCAGCGCGCCGACCAGCACCAGCAGGGACAGCAGCGGGAACCGCCACCACCACGAGACGTTCGGCGGCGGCGGGGCGGGCGGCGGCGACACCCACGGGCGGGCGGACTTCGACCAGGCCAGGAACGCGTCGCCGACCGGGAGCAGGCCCAGGGCGTACCGCTTGGTGTGCGGGGTGTCCAGCGGCAGTCCGACCAGCTCACCGTAGTTCGCCAGCGCCCCGGCCAGCGCCGTGTCCCGCTGCACCTGGGCCGCGCCGAGGGTGACCACGGTGGCCGAGAAGCTCACCCCGAGCGGCAGCGGCCCGGAGTCCACGTCGGCCGGGCCGTCGAGACCGCGCGGGTACTCCCGGACGGCCGGCCCGAGGCCCAGCGGCGTCACCACGTACAGCTCCCGGAACCGCAGGTACTGGGCACGGGCGAAGGCCGGGTCGATCTCGCCGAGAAAGCGGTGGATGACGCTCTGCGAGGTCGCCCGGGCCACCTCCGCCGGTGCCCCGGAGGACAGCTCCACCCGGTGCGGCAGCAACCCGGTCCGGGGGTCCAGCCGCTGCCGTACGCCGTCCAGCCAGCGCCGCACCGTGGGCGCGAAGCGGGGCGGCAGCAGCGTGTCGTGCAGCCGCAACGAGGCGATCGCCACGGTGGAGTCCACCGGCCAGGCCTGCCCCGGGTATGCCGGCAAATACGGCGAGGCCGACGCATCGAACGCGGCGGCGAGGGCGGCCGACGCATCGGCGAAGCGGCGGACCTCCGCCGGGTCCCGCCGCCCCGCGTCCTGAAGGGCGAGGACGCCGCCGCGCAACCAGTTCGACCAGCCCTGGTGGAAGACCCCGTACGCGGGGGTCAGGTCGGGGCTGAACGGGGCCCGGCCGGCCGGCGACTCCAACCGCGCCAGCGCCCAGCGGGCCTCCCGCAGCGACTCGCCCCGCTCGGTCACCGGCACCCGCATGCCGCTCTCCACCCGGGCCAGCCCGTAGAGCGCGTGGGCGAAGAACCACCCTTCGGGGAACAGGGCCTGGGCATCCTCCCCCGCGCCGCCGTCCAGCGCGGCGCGCAGGAAGGTGAGCTGCCGGTCCACCCCGGCCGGCCGGCCGGTCGGGCCGGACGCGGTGGCCGGCACGACGAGACGTACCACCCCGAGCAGGGCGACGAGACCGACGAGCACGGCGACGCCCCGGCCGGCCAACCGCATGATCCGCACGCGGACAGGGTGCCGTGCCCGGTCAAGGGTGTTCAGAGGCGCAGCAGCATCCGGGTGTTGCCGAGGGTGTTCGGCTTGACCCGTTCCAGGTCGAGGAACTCGGCCACACCCTCGTCGTACGAGCGCAGCAACTGCTCGTAGACCGGCTGCGGCACCGGCGCGCCGTCGATCTCCCGGAAGCCGAACGAGCCGAAGAAGCGGGTCTCGAAGGTCAGCACGAAGATCCGGGCCACCCCCACCTCCCGGGCCGCGTCGATCAGCTCCCCGACGATCCGGTGCCCGATCTTGCGCCCCCGGCAGGCCGGGTCGACCGCCACCGTGCGGATCTCGGCCAGGTCCTCCCACATCACGTGCAGCGCGCCGCAGCCGACCACGGTGCCGTCCGGGGTGCTCGCCACCCGGAACTCCTGCACGTCCTCGTAGAGGGTGACGGTGGCCTTGCTGAGCAGCCGCCGGTCGTCGGTGTAGGTGTCGACCAGCCGCCGGATGCCACGTACGTCCCCGGTGCGGGCCCGGCGCACGCTGATCTCGTCGGCGGCGGTCATCTCACTCCGCCGCCGGGATGTCCACGCACGGGCCGGCGGCCCACCACTTCTCCACCAGCGCGAGGGTCTCGTCGCCGAACGGGTTGACCCCCGGCCCGGCGGCGAGCGCGTGCCCGAGGTGGACGTGCAGGCACTTCACCCGCCCGGGCATGCCGCCGGCCGAGATGCCGGCGATCTCCGGCACCTGGCCGATCGCCTCCCGGCGGGCCAGGTAGTCCTCGTGCGCGGCCCGGTAGCGGGCGGCCAGTTCCGGGTCCTCGGCGAGCCGCTCGGCCATCTCCTTCATCAGCCCGGCCGACTCCAGCCGGCTGCACGCCGCCGTGGCCCGGGGGCAGGTCAGGTAGAACAGCGTCGGGAAGGGCGTGCCGTCGGCCAGCCGGGGCGTCGTCTCGACCACGTCCGGCAGGCCGCACGGGCAACGGTGGGCCACCGCCCGGGTGCCGCGCGGCGGGCGTCCGAGCTGTGCGGCCACCGCGGCCAGGTCGGCCTCGGTGGCCGGTTGCCGTTCGGGCCGGGGTACGGACTCCGCCGCCGGGTCCTGCGGTGGTACGACGCTCACGGTGTCGGTGCCTGTCTCTCGTTCTGTGCTCACTTGTCGGGGCGCTCGGCGTTGGCCGCCTGCACGCTCGACCACAGGGTGTCGTACCAGGGATCGGGCGGCTTCGGCGGCCCCGCCTTCGCGCCCTTGCCGGCGTCCTTCGCGGCGCCGTCCGGGTCGGAGAGGACGACCAGCAGCGTCTCGCCGGGCTTGCCCATGAAGAAGCGTTCCCGGGCCTGCGTCCTGATGTACGCCGGATCCTGCCACTTGGCCGCCTCGGCGGTCAGCCGCTCGATCTCCGCGCGCTGGTCGGCCTGGGCGGCCTCCATCCGCGCGATGTCCGTCTGCTGGTCCAGGTAGACCCGTACCGGATAGGTGTACGCCAGGGCGAGCGCGATCAGCACCGCGAAGAGCACGGTGGCGCGCCCGGTGAAGCGCCGGGGTTGGGGTGCGGTGAGCCGCTTGACCGTGCCGCCGGCCGCCGTACGCCGGGCCGCGGCCGGACGGCTCGCGGAGCGTACGCCGTCGGCGGCCCGCGCCGCGCCCGGCGATCGGCCGGCGGCCCGCGGCTCGGCGCGGACGCCGCCGTCCCGGCCCGACGACCGGGACCGGGCCCCGGCCGGCCGGCCGGCCTGACCGGGCCGACGGGCGGGCCGCTGACCACCCGGTGTGCGGCGCTGCTGCATCGTCACACCCCTCCCCCGGAGCTCACGGCTCAGGCCGAACGGTAGCGCGGGAAAGCGCCCGCGCCGGCGTACCGCGCCGCGTCGGCCAGCTCCTCCTCGATCCGCAGGAGCTGGTTGTACTTGGCGACCCGGTCGGACCGGGCCGGGGCGCCGGTCTTGATCTGGCCGCAGCCGGTGGCGACCGCCAGGTCGGCGATGGTGGTGTCCTCGGTCTCGCCGGAGCGGTGGCTCATCATGCACTTGAAACCGGCCCGGTGGGCCAGGTCCACGGCGTCCAGGGTCTCGGTGAGCGAGCCGATCTGGTTGACCTTAACCAGCACCGCGTTGGCGGCCTTCTCGGTGATGCCCCGGGCGATGCGCTGCGGGTTGGTGACGAACAGGTCGTCACCGACGATCTGGATCCGGTCGCCGAGCGCCGCGGTCAGGGTGGCCCAGCCGCTCCAGTCGTCCTCGGACAGGGGGTCCTCGATGGAGACGATGGGGTAGTCGCCGACGAGCTTGGTGTAGTAGTTGCTCATCTCCTCGGCGGTTTTCGCGCTGCCCTCGAAGGTGTAGCTGCCGTTGTCGAAGAACTCGGTGGCCGCGACGTCGAGGGCGAAGACGATGTCGGTGCCGAGCCGGTACCCGGCCTTCTCCACCGCCTCGGCGATCAGGTCCAGGGCGGCGGCGTTGGTGGGCAGGTTCGGCGCGAAGCCGCCCTCGTCGCCGAGACCGGTCGACAGGTCCTTCTTCTTCAGCACCGACTTCAGCGCGTGGTAGACCTCGGCGCCGGAGCGCAGCGCGTCCCGGAAGGTGGGCGCGCCGATCGGCGCGATCATGAACTCCTGGATGTCGACGTTCGAGTCGGCGTGCGCGCCACCGTTGAGGATGTTCATCATCGGGACCGGCAGCAGGTGCGCGTTCGGGCCACCGAGGTAGCGGAAGAGGCTCAGCTCGGCGCTGCCCGCGGCGGCCTTCGCCACGGCCAGCGAGACCCCGAGGATGGCGTTGGCGCCGAGCTCCGCCTTGTTGTCCGTGCCGTCGATGTCGATCATCTTCTGGTCGATCAGCCGCTGCTCGCTGGCCTCGTACCCGATCAGCTGGTCGACGATCTTGTCCTCGATGTTGGCGACCGCCTTCTCGACGCCCTTGCCCAGGTAGCGGTCCTTGTCACCGTCGCGCAGCTCGATCGCCTCGAAGGCGCCGGTGGAGGCGCCGGACGGCACCGCGGCGCGGGCGATCGTGCCGTCGTCGAGCCCGACCTCGACCTCGACCGTCGGGTTGCCCCGCGAGTCCAGGATCTCCCGGGCGACGATTCCCTCGATGGTTGCCACTGAGTCGCTCCTCGTTTGTGTGTTCCGGTCCGGTATGGGCCGCGACGGTGCGGCTGAGGCAGGTGTTGAACGCAGCGTATCGGTCGGCGCTGGAGCGCACCTCGTTCGGGGCGCACCGGGCCCGCCCGGTGACACGGACATTCCCGGATTCTCGGGCCTCAACCGGCAACGGGTTTGCAAGAGGTTGCGTGAATCGACAAGGCTGGGCAGCATGCCAGCCGCCTCGACGACTCTCCGCGTGCTCACCGCCTCGGTCATCGCGTCGCTCTCGGTCACCGGCTGTCAGGCCATCGACGACGCCGGGTCCGCGCTCGGGCGGGCCGACCTGGTCAACGACCTCGCCGCCCGGATCGACCGGTCGCTGGAGCAGACCTGGTCCGCCGACTACCAGCTCGCCGGCGGGCGCAGCGTCTCCATCGCGCAGACCACGAAGCCGCTGCAGTCGTCGTACACCTGGCCCGACGGCAAGATCACGGTCACCCAGCAGGCGGTGACCCGGTGCGCGAACGCCGCCGGGCGCACCACGTGCACGGTGTCACCGCCGGTGCTGACCGCCGGCAAGCCGTCCGTGATCGTCTACACCGAGGCCCGCAAGCAGGGGCTGGTCACCCCGCCGGCGGTGATCCGACTGCTCACCGCCGCCGCCCTGGACCCCGCGGCGGTGATCGACCAGAGCGACACCACCCTGGCCGGGCACCACGCCACCTGCGTCGACGTCACCCGCTCCGGGGACCGTTTCAACGCCTGCGTCACCACCGAGGGCGTGCTGGGCAGCTTCACCGGCACGCTGGACGGCAAGCCGGCGGAGCTCACGCTGAGCCGGTACACCGACACGGTCGAGGCGACGGCGTTCGACGTGCCGCCCGGCGCGGGCGTGATAGACCGCCGCCCGGCCACCTCGTGACGACCGGCCCCGCCGGGTCGGGCGACACCCCGTCGGGCCGGGGCGGGTTCCTGCCGGGCGCAGACCGGAGCCGCCCGCCCGCCCCCGACGACCTGGCCCTGCCGGTGGCCGGGCGCAAGCTGCTGACCGGCCCAGACGGCGGCCTGCCTCGGATCGGTGGGCTGCCGGCCGGGCTCGACTGGGTGCCGCTCGGCACGCTGGACGGGACCCCGGCCTGGGCGGCCGAGGTGGCCGACCCCGAGTCCGTGACCGGCCGCTGGCGCGGCTGGCGCAGCCTCGCCACCGAACTGCCCGGGCCGCTGGCCGACCTGGCCGGACGGGCGCTCGCCGTGGTCACCTGGCGGCGTACCCACCGGTGGTGCGGGGCCTGCCGGACGGAGCTGGCGGACGTGCCGGGCGAGACCGCGCGACGCTGCCCCGGCTGCGGGCTGACCGTGTTCGTGCCACTCTCCGTCGCGGTGCTGGTGGCGATCACCCGCCGCGGCCGGTCCGGCGGCCCCGACGAGCTGCTGCTGGTCCGGCACGCGTACGGGCCGACCGAGCTGTGGGCGCTGGTGGCCGGGTTCGTCGAGGCCGGCGAGTCGCTGGAGGCGGCCGCCCACCGGGAGGTGGGCGAGGAGGTGGGGCTGGCCATCGGGCGGCCCGGGTACGTCGACAGCCAGCCCTGGGCGATGTCCGGCCCGGGGACCCTGCTGGCCGGTTTCACCGCCACCGTCACCGACCCGGACGCCGAGCCGGTGGTCGACCCGAAGGAGCTGACCGAGGCCCGCTGGTTCCCGGTGGACGCGCTGCCCGCGGAGCTGCCCCCGGCGTACTCCCTCTCGCGCTGGCTGATCGACGCGGCCGCCGCCCGCGCGCCGCGCTGAATCCGCGGGCGGCGGTCAGATCCCCAACAGGGTCCGCAGGTGCCGCGGCGGCGGGCAGTCGTGCGCCAGCATCGCGTCGTGCCAGTCGCGCACCGACACCCCGTCGGGGCGGGCGCGGGCGATGTCGGCCATCTCGCTGTACCCCACGAAGTAGGTGGAGAGCTGGGTGGAGGTGAGCAGCGCCCGCCGCCACTTGCCGGCCGCCTCGCCCTCCTCCTGGAAGCCGCGCCCGGTCATCAGCGCCATCGCCTCCGCCTCGGGCAGGTCCTCGCAGTGCACGAGCTGGTCGAGCAGCGCGTTGATGGTCATCCGGAGCTGCATCTTGAGCTGCTGGAGCCGGACCGGCAACCCGCCGAACCCGTGCCGGACCATCAGCTCCTCGGTGTAGACGGCCCAGCCCTCGATGAACACGCCCGACTCGGTGAGCGGCCGGACCCGGGTCGGGCCGGCGTACCGGCGGGCGTGGGCGAGCTGGAGGAAGTGGCCGGGCATCGCCTCGTGCACGGTCAGGTTCCGGATCATGTGGTCGTTGTACTCGCGGTAGAACGACTCGACCCGGTGCGCCGGCCAGTCCGCCGGGGTGGGCGCGATGCAGTAGAAGGTCGGCACGGCCGCGGTCTCCAGCGGGCCGGGCGAGTCGCAGTAGGCGACCGCCACGCCCCGGGCGAACTCCGGCATCTCCTGGATCACGCACGGGTCGTCGACCAGGCTGATCAGGTCGTGCGCCCGGACGAAGTCGGTCGCCTCGTCGAGGGTGACCGAGGCGAGGTCCACGATGGTCGCGTCGTCCGGGTGCTCGGCGGCGAGCAGGTCCAGCGCCCGGCATACCGTCTCGTCGTCGACCGGGCCGCCGACCAGCTCGACGGCCGCCTCGCGGATCTCGGCGGTGACCCGCTCCAGGTTCTCCCAGGCCCGGCGCTGCACCTCGGCGGCGCCCAGCTCGGTGTCGAGGGTGTGCCACAGCCGCGCCTCCCAGCGCCGCCGGCCCAGCCGGGGGTCGCGCCCCGGGCCGGCCTCGGCGGACAGCCCGATCCGCAGCCACGCCACGAACTCCTCCAGCGCGGCGATCGCCGCGGTGGCCGCCGGCTCGACCCGGCCGTACAGCCCGGGCGCCTGGGCCAGCAGCGCCGGCATCTCGTCCCGGATCAGCGCGGCCGTGCCGGTGAACTGGCCGACCGCCGTCTCGGCGTGGATCCGGGGCATGTCGCGCAAAGTGGCGCGGGCGGTGGCCAGGGCGTCCGGTACGGCGGAGAGCCGTCCGGCGAGGCTCTCCAGCCGCACCTCGGCGGGGGCGAACGGGCGGGCCAGCAGGGCGTGCAGCAGCGGGCCGGGGTTGTGCCGCAGCGGGTCCCACTCGTGTGCCCGGATCTCGGTCGCCTCGAACAGGCCCCGGTCGACCAGGCTGCTCAGCAGCGCGTGGTCGACCCGCTCGTCGACTTCGAGCGAATCGGGGTCGATCTCGGAGAGCGCGTCGGCCGCGTCCTTGAGCATCGACCGGTCGGCGTCGAGAGCGTCGGCGGAGAGGTCGGGCAGGCGGTCGTCGTACCGGTGGTCCCCGGCGGACGTGGCCAGCCCCGGCCGGCTCTCCAGCAACGCCTCCACGATCCGCTCTGCGAGAGGGGAGAAGGGTTCCATGCCGACGACCCTAACCGGGAGCGCCGAAAGGCAAAGCCCTGTCAGAGCCAGATCGACCAGCGTTCAACGGTGCGGAAGCCGAGCCGCTCGTACACGGCCTGCCCCATGCTGGACGACTGCAGATAGGCAGCCTCGGCACCGGCAGCCAGCCCGTCGGCGACGATGCGCGCGGTGATCGCCGTGGCGTGGCCGCGCCGACGGTGCGCCGCCGGGGTGGCGATGTTAAACACACCGACCCAGCCGCAAGCCAGCATGCCGATGCCCGTGGTCACCGCCTCACCCCCGGCGCTGCCCAGATAGCACCCGAGATCCGGTATCGCCAACACCTCCTCGGGCATGACCTCGGCGACGACGTCGGCAGGCATCTCGAAACCGGCCGCCATGACGGCAACGTGGTCGCCGGCCCGTCCCGGCGCCAGCCGCTCCACCGTCAGTCCGTCGGTTGCCGCCACCGGAGGCGCCGCCCCGATCCGCACCATCAACGGCAGCTGTTCCCGCACGGATCGACCGCGCGCGACCAGCAGGTCCTCGACAGGGGCGAGGGCAGCCGGCCGGACCAGCACCGAGTGCGGCAGACCGGTTGCGGCGAGCTCGTCCAACAGCTCAGCCACCGCCACGACGTTCGGGGCGCTCACCACCAGCGTGTTGAGTGTCGGGATCCGACCCCCGGAGACGAAGATCGCCGCGCCGTCGAGTTGCCGGCTGCGGCCTCGCTCCCCCTGGGCCGCACAGAGCTGCACCATCGAGGTGCACAGGGCCCGCGTCGCCTCGTCGGCCAACGCGGGTGCGTCGTCGTACCGCAGCATGTCAGCCTCCTTGTCGCGGTACTCGGAGCATGGTCCGAGACGCGACCCGCCGCAGTCGTCTCGCTGACCCGCGCGGCCCTCGTCGACCGCTCAGCCGGAGTCCGCCGCGCCAGCTTCGCCGGCCGGCGAGGCCGCGGCGCGTTCGGCGGTGCGGACGGCCTCGGCGTAGGCCAGGGTCGCCCGGCGGAGGGCGGCCTCGGGGTCGATGCCAGCCTCCCGGGCGGCGGCGACCGTGGCGAGGAGGCCGGCACCGAGCCTGGCCTCCGGGTCCACCTGGGAGGCGGCGAGCGGCGGCGGCACGGCGAGGCCGATCCGGCCGGCCCGGTCCAGGATCTTCGCCGCCAGGGACAGCGCCGGCTGGCTCAGCGCGATGCCGTCGAGCACCGACTCGCGGGTCTTCTCCGCCCGCTTGATCCGCTCCCAGTTCGCCTCGATCTCCTCCAGCGAACCGGCCCGCTCACCGGAGAAGACGTGCGGGTTGCGGCGGACCATCTTGTCGACCAGACCGCCGGCCACGTCGTCGACGGTCCAGCGCTTGCCCTCCGGCAGCTCCTCGGCGAGCCGGGCGTGCAGCAGCACCTGGAGCAGCACGTCACCCAGCTCCTCGCGGAGCGCGTCGGTGTCGTCGGCGCTGATCGCGTCGTACGCCTCGTAACACTCCTCGAGCAGGAAGCCGGCGAGGCTGCGGTGGGTCTGCGCCCGCTTCCACGGGTCACCACCGGGCGAGGCGAGCCGGTCCATCACCTCGACCGCGTCCAGCAGCCGGGCGCCCGGCGGGTCCCAGGAGCCGTACATCAGCTCCAGCTCGGCCAGGCCCGGCTCGCGGGCCAGCCGCAACCCCAGCTCCCGGGCGAGCGCCTCGTCGCCGGCCGGTCCGGCCAGCCAGACCGCCGTGCCCCGCGCCGCCGCCGCGTCGAGCAACGCCTGCGTCGCGCCGTCGGCCAGCACGGTCACCTCGGCGCCCGCCGTGCGGACCACCCGGGTCAGCTCGCTCTCCGCGCCGGCCAGCACCGGCGCGGCGCGTACCACGTCCCAGGCGGCCGCGGTCAGCAGACCGGCCGGCAGCCGGGGCGAGGTGACCAGCAGGACGATCCGTGCGGTCATGCGGCTCAGGGCGCGACCTGGCCGGCGGTCCCCGGTGCCTCAGGCGTCGAGATATCGGTGACCGGACCGTCGTGGTTGATGTAGGGCAGCGCGTAGAAGACCAGCGACTGACCGGTGCTGACGACCGACGGCACACCGATCGGGCCGTACTTCGGGTTGACCGACGCGTCGACCTTCTCCGCCTCCTCCCGCAGCGCCAGGCTGAGCGCGGTGGCGTTGCGCACGAACCCGCCCTCGCCGAACGCCTCCCGGACCTGGGCGACCGACAGCCCGGACCGGATCGCGCCGGTCTTCGCGATGGCCTGGTAGACGGCCATCACGGCGTCGTCGCTCAGGTCGGCCGGGGGCAGCTCCTGCTGCAGCGCGGCGGAGATGTCCACCCACTCGCCCCAGAGCTTGGCGTACTCGGCCGTCGCTGGCATCTGCAGCTGCGACTGGAGCTGCTCCGGGGAGACCTCGTCGGAGACCTGGATCCCCTTCTCGTCCGCCACCCGCTTGCCCAGGTCGACGGCGATCAGCAGGTTCAGCACGTCCTGCCGGGTCACCGAGGAACGCAGCTCCTCCGGCGCCGGCGTGGCGCCGGTCTGCGCCCGCTGACTGCGGATCGCGTCGGCGTACCGCGCCTGCGCGTCATCGAAGATCGCGTCCACCCGGTCGACCGAGTACCGGGTGTCCCCGACGTACGCGGCGACGTCCGGCGCGGACCGGCCGCAGGCGGCGAGCGAGAGCACAGCGAGGGCCGCGACGCTGGCGGCGGCGAAGATACGGCGAGCACGCATGGCGGTCACTCTCTCACGGCCGCCGGGTGGCTGTGACGCCGCCCACCCCGCCGCCCTCACCGGGCCCCCACCCCGGCCGGCTGGACCTCAGTGGGCTGGCCCAGCACGTCGGAGAGGAGCTGGGCGCACCACTCCAGCAGCGCCTGGTCGCGCAGCGGCTCACCGCCGACCCGCCGGGTGCTCGGCCGGGGCACGCTGACCTGGTCGAGCGCCTGCTTGTAGACCGAGTCCGGGTGGTAGCGCTTGAGCCGCAGCTGCTTCGAGTCGGGCAGCGGCAGCGGGCCGAACCGGATGTGCTTGCCCTGCATCGACACGTCGCTGAGGCCGTACCGGCGGGCGAGCAGCCGGAACCGGGCCACCGCGACCAGGTTCTGCACCGGGGCGGGCGGCTCGCCGTAGCGGTCGGTCATCTCGGCGACCACCTCGCGCAGCCGCTCCTCGTCGCGGGCCTCGGCCAGCTTGCGGTACATCTCCAGGCGCAGCCGCTCCACGCCGACGTAGTCGTGCGGCAGGTGCGCGTCGACCGGCAGGTCGACCTTGACCTCGGTCTCCTCCTCCGGGTGCTCGCCCTTGAACGCGGAGACCGCCTCGCCGACCATCCGCACGTACAGGTCGAAGCCGACACCCTCGATGTGGCCGGACTGCTCGCCGCCGAGCAGGTTGCCGGCGCCCCGGATCTCCAGGTCCTTCATCGCCACGTACATGCCGGCACCCAGCTCGGTGTGCTGGGCGATGGTGGCCAGCCGCTCGTGCGCGTTCTCGGTGAGCGGCTTGTCCGGCGGATAGAGGAAGTACGCGTACGCCCGCTCCCGGCCCCGGCCGACCCGGCCGCGGATCTGGTGCAGCTGGGCCAGGCCGAGCAGGTCGGCCCGCTCCACGATCAGGGTGTTGGCGTTCGGGATGTCGATGCCGGACTCCACGATCGTGGTGCAGACCAGGACGTCGAACTCCTTCTCCCAGAAGCCGACCATCACCTTCTCGAGCGCCTCCTCGCCCATCTGGCCGTGCGCCACCGCGACCCGGGCCTCGGGCACCAGCTCGCGGATCCGCCGGGCCGCCTTCTCGATCGACTCGACCCGGTTGTGCAGGTAGAAGACCTGCCCGTCGCGGAGCAGCTCGCGGTGGATGGAGGCGGCCACCTGCCGGTCGTCGAACGCCCCGACGAAGGTGAGCACCGGGTGCCGCTCCTCCGGCGGGGTGGCGATGGTGGACATCTCCCGGATGCCGGTGATCGCCATCTCCAGGGTGCGCGGGATCGGGGTGGCCGACATGGCCAGCACGTCGACCGAGGCGCGAAGCGTCTTCAGGTGCTCCTTGTGCTCGACGCCGAAGCGCTGCTCCTCGTCGATGACGACCAGCCCGAGCTGCTTGAACCGGGTCGACGCCTGGAGCAGCCGGTGGGTGCCGATGACGACGTCCACGGTGCCGTCGGCGACCATCGCCAGGGTCTGCTCGGTCTCCTTCGGCGTCTGGAACCGGGAGAGCTGCCGGATCGCCACCGGGAACTGGCTCATCCGCTCGGCGAAGGTGTTGTAGTGCTGCTGCACCAGCAGGGTGGTGGGCACCAGCACGGCCACCTGCTTGCCGTCCTGCACCGCCTTGAACGCGGCCCGGACCGCGATCTCGGTCTTGCCGTAGCCGACGTCGCCGCAGATCAGCCGGTCCATCGGCACGGTCTGTTCCATGTCCCGCTTGACCTCCTCGATGGCGGCCAGCTGGTCGGGGGTCTCCTGCCAGGGGAAGGCGTCCTCCAGCTCCCGCTGCCAGGGGGTGTCCGGGCCGAAGTTGTGTCCCTTGGACGCCTTGCGCGCGGCGTAGAGCTGGATGAGCTGCGCGGCGATCTCCCGGACCGCCTTGCGGGCCCGGGCCTTGGACTTCTGCCAGTCCGAGCCGCCCATCTTGTGCAGTGTGGGCTGCTCGCCGCCGACGTAGCGGGAGAGCTGGTCGAGCTGGTCGGTGGGGACGAAGAGCCGGTCGCCGGGCTGGCCGCGCTTGCTCGGCGCGTACTCGATGACCAGGTACTCCCGGGAGGCGCCGTTGACGGTGCGCTGCACCAGCTCGACGTACCGGCCGATGCCGTGCTGCTCGTGCACGACGTGGTCGCCGGCCCGCAGCTCCAGCGGGTCGATGGTGTTGCGCCGCCGGCTCGGCATCTTCCGCATGTCCCGGGTGGAGGTGCCCCGGCCGCCGGTGACGTCGTTGCCGGTGAGCAGCACGAACCGGGACGCCTCGTCGACGAAGCCGGCGGTCAGGCAACCGCAGGCGACCAGCAGCTCGCCCGGGGCGGGGGCGGCCGGTACCTCCTCGGTGAGCCGGGCCCCGAGACCCGCGTCGCGGAGCACCTCGACGGCCCGCTGGGCGGGGCCGTGCCCCTCGAAGACCAGCGCGATCGACCAGCCCTCGCCGGCCCAGCGCTTGAGGTCGTCGACCACCCGGGCGGTCTCACCGTGGTAGAGCGGGGCGGGCTGGGCGGCCAGGGTCACCGCGATCGCGTCGTCCGGGGTCACGTCGACCTCGACCGGCTCGTCCTCCCAGGGGTCGCGGGCCGCGGCCACCTCCGCCTCGACCAGGCCGAACGGGGCCAGGGTCCACCAGGGCTGGCCCAGGCGGCGGGCCGCCGTGCGCACGTCGGCCAGGGTGCGGAAGGCGGCGGCGCCGAGGTCGACCGGGGCCTGACCGCCGACGGCGGCCGCCGCCCAGCTGGCCTGGAGGAACTCCTCCGAGGTACGGACCAGGTCGTGTGCCCGGGTACGGATCCGCTCCGGGTCGCAGAGCAGTACGTGGGTGCCGGCCGGCATGCAGTTCACCAGCAGCTCCATCGAGTCGGCGCCGATCAGCGCCGGGGCCAGCGACTCCATGCCCTCGACCGGGATGCCCTCGGCGAGCTTGTCGAGAATCTCGGCCAGCTCCGGGTGCTCCTCGGCGAGCGCCGCTGCCCGCTGCCGCACCGACGGGGTGAGCAGCAGCTCCCGGCAGGGCGGCGCCCAGAGCTGCGGGACCCCCTCGATGGTGCGCTGGTCGGCGACGGCGAAGGTGCGGATCTCCTCCACCTCGTCGCCCCAGAACTCGACCCGGGACGGGTGCTCGTCGGTGGGCGGGAAGACGTCGAGAATGCCGCCGCGCACCGCGTACTCGCCCCGCTTGGTGACCAGGTCGACCCGGGCGTACGCCATGTCGGTGAGCCGCCGCGCGACCTCCTCCAGGTCCGCCTCGTCGCCAGCGGCGAGCTGCACCGGCTCCAGGTCGCCGAGGCCCTTGAGCTGAGGTTGGAGCAGCGACCGGACGGGGGCGACGACCACCCGCAGCGGCCCGGTCCGCCCGTGCGCGTCAGCCGACTCCGGGTGGGCCAGCCGGCGGAGCACGGCCAGCCGCCGCCCGACCGTGTCGGAGCGGGGCGAGAGCCGCTCGTGCGGCAGCGTCTCCCAGGACGGGAAGACGGCCACCTGCTCCGGCGGCAGCAGGCTGCCCAGCGCGGAGGCGAGGTCGTCGGCCTCGCGGGTGGTGGCGGTCACGGCCAGGACGGGTCGCCCGGCGCCCCCGGCCGGCTCGTCGGCGGCCACCGCCGCGACGGCGAACGGGCGCAGCGCGGCGGGGGCGGTGAGGTCGAGGCCGTCGACCTGCGCGGCACCGGAACGCGCCAGGTCACGCGCCCGGGCCAGCCCGGGGTCGGCCAGGGCGGCGGAGAAGAGTCCGGTGAGCATCAGTGATCACTTCCAGTGAGATCGACGCACGGCGACGACCCCGCGTCCGACTGGACGGGGGTTGCACCTTTCGAGACTATCCCGCGCCGGGGACAATCCGGGTGGCGCCGCGTACGCGGCGCAGGGGGAGGACCAATGCCGGAGCAGGTCGGCAGCGACCCGAGGCGGCAGACCAGCACCGCCCGCTGGCGGGTGCTGGGTGCTCCCCCTGGAATGCTGTTCTACCAGGTCCAATGCGTTGTCGAGGATCCCGGCTGGCACGGACCGTCGCTGGAGACGAACCACCGGCTGTTCCTCGGCCGCGCCGGCACCGCGCAGATGCGGCTCAACGACCGGCTCCGCCTGGTCGACGCCACCGCGATGTGGCTCACCCGGCCGGACGACGAGATGTCCACCAGCCACCCGCACGGCGACGGGGACGTCTACACCTGCCTGGAGCTCGACGCCGAGGTGCTGGCCGACCGTCCGGACACCGAGCAGTGGCTGTACCGGCGCGGCTGGTGGGGCAGCGCGGACGGGCAGCTGGACCTTGAACACCGGTTACTGGCCGCGTACTGCCGGCGCGGTATCGACCAGTTCGAGGTGGCCGAGCGGCTGCACCGGTTCCTGGGCCGGTTGCTGAGCCGGACGCCGCTGGGCGCGGGCGAGCCGGGTGCGGAGATCGAACGGGCCGTCGGCCGGCGGCCGGCCACGCTGGCCGCGCACCGGCGGCTGGCCGACCGGGCCCGCGAGGTGCTGGCCGGCTCCGACTTCCGGCTGGGGCTGACCGAGGTGGCCGAGCAGGTCGGCTGCTCGCCGCACCACCTCAGCCGGGTGTTCCAGCGGGTGACCGGGCAGAGCCTCACCGCGTACCGGAACCGGCTGCGGGTGCGGTCGGTGCTGGACGTGCTGGCCGACGGTGACGGGCCGCCGCTGGGCGAGGTCGCCGCCGCGTACGGCTTCGCCGACCAGGCGCATCTGACCCGGGTGGTTCGGGAGCAGGTCGGGCACCCACCGGCCCGGCTGCGCCGGCTGTTCTCCGCCCGGGACGCCGACTCCGCCGGCCGCTGAGCGACGCAGGTCACCCCAACCGCGCAAGATTCTTCAAGAGCGGACCCCGGCCAGCCCCGAGGATGGAACCCGTCGGACCGGCTCGGGTCGCCGGGGGGCGGCGACCCGAGCAGCGGGTACGCGGGCCTGTTCGGGGAGGCCCGACATCCCGTCGCCGGGGTCGGCCGGCGGCCGCGGCGCGGACCGCCCACGAGGTGCCGTACTCCCCCGGTGCGGCACCTCCCGGGGACGGATCTTGACCAGCCGTCGGCCGGCGTGGTGCGGTGAAGCCATGACGGGGCAGCGCCGTACGCGGTTCGTCGAGCTGAGCCATGTGATCACCGACGGGATGGTCACCCTCCCCGACTGGCAGCCCCCGCGGATCACCGACTACCTCACGCGGGAGGACTCCCGGGCGAGGTACGCGCCGGGGGTCGAGTTCCACGTCGGCCGGATCGACATGATCGCCAACACCGGCACCTACCTGGACGCCCCGTCGCACCGGTGGGCCGACGGGGTCGACCTCACCGGCGTGCCGCTGGACCGTCTCGCCGACCTGCCCGGGCTGCTGGTCCGGGTGCCCGCCGGCACCCGTGCCGTGGACCGGGCGATGCTGGAGCCGTACGAGGTGGCCGGGCGCGCGGTCCTGCTGCACACGGGCTGGGACGCCCACTTCGGCACCGCCCGGTACGCCGCCCCGGACGCGCCTCACCTCACCGGGGAGGGCGCGGACTGGCTGGTGGCGGCGGGGGCGACCCTGGTCGGCGCCCACGAGTTGCTCATCAATAACGCACGCTGATCCGGCGCTCGACCGCGTCGACCCGGATCTCCCCGCCGTACGGGATGATCAGCTGCGGGTCGGTGTGACCCAGGTCCACGTCGAGGACCACCACCGCGTCGGGGTGGTACGGCGCCAGCGCCCGCGTGATCGCCTCCCGCTGCGCCTCGCCCCACGCCCGCCGTTCCGCCAGGGTGTGCGGCTTGTCGAAGTCCCACGCCTTGGGGCGGCCGACCACGATCGCCGGGAAGGCGGCGAGCAGCCCGCGCTCGCCCATGTTCCGCACGATCCGGAAGACCTCCTGCGCCGTCGGCAGCTCGTTGGAGGTTTCGAAGAACAGCACCGAGCCGGCCAACTGCTCGACCGACGGAACCCGGTCGGTCGCCATCAGCCAGTGGATGATCTCCAGGCAGCCGCCCCAGGTCGGCCCCTGGACCACCCGCGCGGGCCCCTGCCAGCGCCAGCCTTCGCCGGGGAACATCACCGGCTCCTCGACCAGCGTCGCCGGGTCCCGCCAGTCACGGGGCTCGTCGCCCCACTCGGTCGCCGGGGTCAGCTCGTACCAGCCGGAGGTGAACAGGGCGGCGCGCAGGGAGTCGAAGGTGACCGGGTTCGGCTTGCCGGACCGGCCGAGATGGACCAGCACCGAGCCGCCGTGGTAGGCCACCATCCCCAGGCGGTAGAGGTGGTTGAGGATGTTGGTGTTGTCCGAGTACCCGTAGTAGGGCTTCGGATTGGCCCGCAGCACCGCGTCGTCCAGGTACGGCGTGACCGTGATCAGGTCGTCGCCGCCGACCGTGGCGAGCACCGCGGTGATCGTCGGGTCGGCGAAGGCCGCGGTCAGGTCCCGCGCCCGGTCCCGCGGGTCGGCCCCCATCCGCCGGGTGGTCGGGTACTCGACCGGCTCCAGCCCGAACTCCTCCCGCAGCCGCCGCAGGCCCAGCTCGTGCACGTGCGGGAAGAGGCCCGGCAGGCCGGCGGAGGGCGAGACGACCGCGACCCGGTCGCCCGGCTTCGGCTTGGCGGGATAGCTCGGCAGCGTCATGATTCGACGCTATCCGTTCGGGTCAGCGAATTTCGCCCGGGAAAAGCCCCTGAGTCGGGCGTATGCGGGCAATAGGCTGAGCCGGTGGGCGAGGCGGAGCGGGACCTTCCGGTACGCGGCTGGCTGCCGCGCACGGCGGCACTGCTCGTCGGCACGCTCGCCCTGGCCACCGCGTTCATCGCCGCATACGTGGGGGCGCTGCACCAGCCCACCCCGCGCGACGTACCCGTCGGGGTGGTCCTCGGGGATCAGCGCGCGCAGGCGGCGATGGCCGCCGTACGGGGCCGCACCAACAAGATCAAGCCCGTCGAGTACGACGATCCCGCCGCCGCCGCCGACGGGCTCACCGCCCGCGAGGTGTACGGGGTGCTCAGCTCCGGACCGGACAACGGGTTGCGCCTCACCACCGCCAGCGCCTCCGCCCCTGCCGCCGCCGACGTGGTCATCCAGGTGTTCACCCAGGCCGCCCGGCAGGCCAACCTGCCCATCCAGGTCAGCGACGAGGTCCCCGTGGAACCGACCGACCCGCGTGGGCTCGTGCCGTTCTACCTGGCCGTGGGGTACGTGCTGGGCGGCTACCTGGCCTCCACCGCGCTCGGGCTGAAGACCGGCACCGCTCCGACGAACCTGCGCCGGGCCGGGATCCGGGTCGCCGCGCTCGCCGGGTACGCGGTGCTCCTGGGCATCGCCGGGGCGACCGTCGTCGGGCCGGTGCTCGACATCTGGCACCACGACCTGCCGGCGGTCGCCGCGGTCGGCGCGCTGGCGGTCTTCGCCGCCGCGATGGCGGCCGCCGCCGTCCAGGCCTGGCTCGGCCTGCTCGGCACCGGTCTCGTGATCCTGCTGCTGGTGGTGCTCGGCAACCCCGGCTCCGGCGGCATCTACGCCCCGGAGTTCCTGCCCGGCTGGCTGCGCGGAATGCACCGGTGGAACGTGCCGGGACTGACCACCGACCTGATCAAGTCGGCGGCCTACTTCGACCGCCGGTCGACGGGCTGGGCGCTGACCGGGCTCGCCGTGTGGGTCCTCGCCGGGATCCTCGGGCTGATCACCGCGACGATCTTCCGGGCGCATCGCCGGGCCGCCCGCGCCCGGGCCCACTCCGCCCCCGTCGGTGGGGCGACCGCCGATGGCTGAGCGGCCCGGCCCGTCCCAGAGTGCAGATCATCACTCGGTCCCCCTCCTGCCACCGGGCCCGACGCGGATACCATCCAGGGAGTCGGACAGCGCTGTCCTTCGTACTCGCGTAAGGAGCGCACCCGTGACCGACCAGCACGACCACGACGGCCCGGACGCCGCGCTGCGGGCCGACATCCGCCGCCTGGGCACCCTGCTGGGGCAGACCCTCGCCCGTCAGGAGGGCCGCCCCCTGCTCGACCTGGTCGAGGAGATCCGCGCCCAGGTCCGCTCCGACGCCCCGGCCGCCGCCCAGCGCCTCGCCGGCCTCGACGTCACCACCGGCACCAAGCTGGCCCGGGCCTTCTCCACCTACTTCCACCTGGCCAACATCACCGAGCAGGTGCACCGGGCCCGCGACCTGCGCCGACGCCGGGCCACGCACGGCGGCTGGCTGGACCAGGCGGCCAAGATGATCGCCGAACGGGGGGTGCCGGCCGAGGAGATCGCGGCCGTGGCCCGCCGGCTGGCGATCCGCCCGGTCTTCACCGCCCACCCCACCGAGGCGGCCCGCCGCTCCATCCTGTCCAAGCTGCGCGCGGTCGCCGACGAACTGGACGCCGAGACGGCCAACGCCATCCTCTACGGGGCCAGCGACGAGGCGCCGGCCAACCGGCGCCTGGCCGAACTGCTGGACCTGATGTGGCAGACCGACGAGCTGCGGCTGGACCGGCCCGACCCGACCGACGAGGCGCGCAACGCCATCTACTACCTGCGCGACCTGTACGCCGAGGCCGCCCCGCAGGTTCTCGACGACCTCGCCGACACGCTGCGCACACTGGGCGTGGAGACCTCGCCGACGGCCCGCCCGCTGACCTTCGGCACCTGGATCGGCGGCGACCGGGACGGCAACCCCTTCGTCACGCCCATGGTCACCCGTGAGGTGCTGCGGATCCAGCACGAGCACGGCATCGAGGCCACCGAGAAGGCGATGGACGCCCTGATCAACGAGGTCTCGGTCTCCCGTCGGCTGCGCGCCGTCTCGCTGGACCTCTCCGCCAGCCTGGCCAAGGATCTGGACGTGCTGCCCGAGGTGGCGCCCCGGTTCCGCCGGGTCAACGCCGAGGAGCCGTACCGGCTCAAGGCGCGCTGCGTGAAGGCGAAGCTGGCCAACACCCGGGACCGGCTGCGCAACGGCACTGCGCACGAACCGGGGCGGGACTACCGGGGCTCCGCGGAGCTGATCGCCGACCTGGAGCTGCTGCGCGCCTCGCTGGCCCGCAACTCCGGGCAGCTCACCGCCGTGGGCCGGCTCGCCTCGACGATCCGTACGGTATCCGCGTTCGGGCTGCACCTGGCGACCATGGACGTCCGCGAGCATGCCGAGAAGCACCACGAGGTGCTCACCCAGCTCTACGCGGCGGTCGGCGAGGTGTCCGACTACCCGTCGCTGACCCGGCTGGAGCGCACCAAGCTGCTCGCCGACGAGCTGACCGGCCGCCGGCCGCTCTCCACCCTGGACACCCCGCTCACCGAATCGGCGCAGAAGACCTTCGACGTGTTCGGGGCGATCCGGGAGGCGCAGGACCGGTTCGGAACCGAGGTGATCGAGTCGTACATCATCTCGATGACTCTCGGCGTGGACGACGTGCTCGCCGCGGTGGTGCTGGCCCGCGAGGCCGGCCTGATCGACGTGCACAGCGGCCGGGCCCGGATCGGCATCGTGCCGCTGCTGGAGACCCCGGCCGAGCTGAACGCGGGCGGTGAGCTGCTGGACGAGCTGCTGTCGCTGCCGGCGTACCGGGCGCTGGTCGCGGCCCGGGGCGACGTGCAGGAGGTGATGCTGGGTTACTCCGACTCGAACAAGGAGGCCGGCATCACCACCAGCCAGTGGTCGATCCACCGGGCCCAGCGCGCGCTGCGGGACGTGGCCGCCCGGCACGGCGTGCACCTGCGGCTCTTCCACGGCCGCGGCGGCACCGTCGGCCGGGGCGGCGGCCCCACCCACGACGCCATCCTGGCCCAGCCGTACGGCACGCTGGACGGCGCGATCAAGGTGACCGAGCAGGGCGAGGTCATCTCCGACAAGTACACCCTGCCCGCGCTGGCCCGGGAGAACCTGGAACTCACCGTCGCCGCGGCGCTCCAGGCCACCCTGCTGCACACCGCGCCCCGGCAGCCGGCCGAGATGCTGGAACGCTGGGACGCCACGATGGACGTGGTCTCGGAGGCGGCGTTCCGGTCGTACCGGTCGCTGGTGGAGGAACCGGACCTGCCGGCGTACTTCTGGGCGTCCACCCCGACCGAGCTGCTCGGCGCGCTGAACATCGGCTCCCGGCCCGCGAAGCGGCCGAACACCGGCGCCGGCCTGGCCGGCCTGCGCGCCATCCCGTGGGTGTTCGGCTGGACGCAGACCCGACAGATCGTGCCCGGCTGGTTCGGCGTCGGGTCGGGGCTGGCCGCCGCGCGGGCGGCCGGGCTGGAGGACGTGCTGGCCGAGATGCACCGGAACTGGCACTTCTTCCGCACGTTCCTGTCGAACGTCGAGATGATGCTGACGAAGACCGATCTCACCATCGCCCGCCGGTACGTGGAGACGCTGGTCCCGAAGAAGCTGCACCCGATCTTCGAGAAGATCGAGCAGGAGTACGAGCTGACCAAGCAGGAGGTGCTGGCGGTCACCTCGTCGCCGGCGCTGCTGGAGAACTCGCCGGTGCTCCAGCGCACCCTGGCGGTGCGGGACACCTACCTGGAGCCGCTGCACCACCTTCAGGTGGCGCTGCTGCGCCAGTACCGGGACTCCGGCGCCGCCGGCCGCGCGGTGGCGACCGCGCCGGGGGGCCGGCGTGCGCCCAACGACGGTACGGCGCTGGAGCGGGCGCTGCTGACCACGGTCAACGGCATCGCCGCCGGCATGCGCAACACCGGCTGAACCCGACCCCCCGCCCGCTTTCCGGGGCAAGGGCCCGTCCGCCCGGGGCGGCACCGGCCGGGGGCTCCCGCTCGCGTGGGCGTCGCCGCGTTCAGGGATCCGGGCACTGCTCGCGAGCGATATGCCTCAGCGGCATAAACACGCCGCTGAGGCATATCGCTTTCGGGGAACATGCCGGCCGGGTCAGCCGGGTCACCTCACGGGTTCAGGAAAACGACCGGACCGCCGGTCGGGACCACCGGCACCGACCCGCGGGCCACCCCCGGCGACGGCTCACCAGTCGCCGCCACCGAAGTCCCCGCCACCGAAGTCCCCGCCGCCGAAATCGGCACCGAAGTCCCCGCCGAAGTCGCCGCCGCCGAAGTCGCCGCCGCCGAAGTCGCCGCCGCCGTAGTCGCCCTGGTCGCCGGCGAACTGGTCGCCGCCGAAGTCGTTGCCCTGGTCGCCGTAGTCCTGGCCGTCACCGAACCCGTCCTGGAAGCCCTCCTGGTAGCCGGCCTCGTAGCCGTAGCCGGGATCGGCGAAGGCCGGCGAGAAGAGCGCGTCGGCGATCAGCATGCCGCCGAGCACCCCGGCGCCGGCGCCGAGCGCCGTCTTCCACCAGGGCGTGGAGTACCAGCCCGCGGGCACCCGCCGCCCCTGCCAGGTGCCGCCCGGGTAGTAGTAGGGCGTCCGGTTGCCCGGCTGCGGCCCGGCCCGGTAGGTCTGCCCCTGCACGTTGACCTCGCGCTCCTTGGTCAGCGCCCCGGCGCCCCGGGCGGCGGCCAGCGGTGGCAGCTCGGGTCCCGGGTCGATGCCCATCGCGGTCCGCGCGGCCCGGATGTACGCCAGCCCTTCCAGTGCGGTCTCCCTGGCCAGCGCGAACTGGTGCGGGGTACGGGCCTGCTCCAGCTGGGAGCCGGCCGCGTTGTACCGCTCGCCCGCGTCCGCGAGGGCCTGGCGAACCGCCGGGGCGTCACCGTGCAGGTTCATCAACTGGCCACCGAGCCGCTCGTACCACCGCTGCGCCTCGGCGCGGGCGTCGGCCAGCTCGGTGGCCCGCCGGGACCTGCTCCCCCACCGCCAGAACACGAACGCACCTCCGAGCATCAGGATCAGGACCAGCCACAGGGCGAGTTCCATGACTCGAACGTACCCAGCGGGCGCACGTCGTACCCGTTTGGCAAGCTCTCTGCCATGAGCTTCTCGACGCTGGCCGTGGTGGTGCTCTGCCTCGCCGCGGGCGGCGCGATCGGCTGGTTGGCCGCCCGGTCCCGGTCGGCCGCCGAGGTCGCCCGGCTGGCGGCCACCCTGGCCGCCACCCGGGAGGGCGAGGGGCGGCTGGAGCAGTCCATGCGGGCGCTCAGTTACGAGGCGACCGCCCAGTCCCAGGAGGCGGTCGCCCGGGCGGTCGCCCCGCTGCACGACACCCTCCGGCGGTACGAGCAACGGGTGGCCGAACTGGAGCGGGACCGGGTCGACGCGTACGCCGAACTGCGCGAGCAGGTCCGGACGATGAGCACGGTCTCCGGGGAACTGCGCACCGAGACCAAGCAACTGGTCGCGGCGCTGCGCGCCCCGCAGGTGCGCGGCCGGTGGGGCGAGCACCAGCTTCGCCGGATCGTCGAGGCCGCCGGGATGCTGGAACACTGCGACTTCAACGAGCAGGTCACCGCCGCCACCGACCACCAGGGGGTACGCCCCGACCTGGTGGTCCGGCTGCACGGCGGCCGGACGGTGGTGGTCGACGCCAAGGCGCCCTTCGACGCCTACCTGACCGCCATGGAGGCCCGCGACGAGCGGGGGCGGGACACCCAGCTCGACGCGCACGCGCGGCACCTGCGCGCCCATGTGGACTCGCTCGCCGCCAAGTCCTACTGGGCGGCGTTCGACCAGACCCCGGAGTTCGTGGTGCTCTTCGTGCCGGCGGACCCGTTCCTCGACGTGGCGTTGCAGCGCGACCCGACGCTGCTGGAGCACGCCTTCGCCCGCGACGTGGTGCTGGCGACCCCGGCCACCCTGGTGGCGCTGCTGCGCACGGTGGCCTACTCGTGGCGGCAGGAGGCGCTGGCCCGCAACGCCGCCACCGTGCACTCGCTCGCCCGTGAGCTGTACGGCCGGCTGTCCACCCTGGGCGACCACGTCGGCAAGCTGGGCGCGTCGCTGGGCGGGGCGGTGACGGCGTACAACCGGGCGGTCGGTTCGCTGGAGGCGCGGGTGCTGGTGAGCGCGCGCAAGCTGGCCGAGCTGGGCGTCTCCGACCAGGACCTGGTCGCCCCGGCACAGGTCGAGGTGGCGCCGCGGCAGCCGCAGGCCCCGGAGCTGCTCGGATCCGCCACACCGGCAGCCAGGGACGACCGACCGTCCGACCCGACCGCCGGTGTGACCGGGTCGTAGCGGCGGTATCCGGGCTGCTGAGAGCCAGCTTCCGCCGTCCCCGGGATCCGGACCTCGGCCACCCGGCCGGTCGGGATTGGACGTTCGACGGGCAGTGCTGACCGTTATCAGTTGTCACGGGGCAAGGATTCGCGGCACGGTTTCCTGGCAGCCATCCCACGTAACGTGGGCCACACTTCTGTCGCTGATTTGGCGACGATGGTCAATGTGACGTGACATGCGTGGCCGTCATCTCCCCCGCCCTGCCCTCAGGGCACTTGCTCCCTCGGAAGGAAGAGACGTGAGCAGACCCCGCATCGAGCGCGCCCGGAAACCGGTCGCGCTCGTGGCGTCGGCGGTCACCGCCGGCGCGCTGACCCTGGCGTTCGCCGGCAACCCCGCAAACGCCGAGCCGAAGCCCACCGACGTGCTGAAGAGCAGCAGCGTCGGCTGGACCCCCACCGACCAGGAGCGGCTGGCCGACGCCCGGGAGAAGGGCCAGAAGAGCGTCACGCTGCTGGTGGGCGCCGTGCCCGGCCAGTCCGCCACGGCCGCCGCCGGCCTCACCGCCCTCGGCGCCACCATCCTCTACCGGGACGACGACCTGGGCTACCTGCGCGCGGACGTGCCCACCGACCGCGCCGAGCGGGTCAACGCCCTGGCCGGCGTGCAGACCGCCGAGATCGACGCGGCGGTGCCGGTGCCGGACCCGACGCCGGAGGGCACCCAGGCGGTGACCCCGCAGCCCGCCCCGGGCGCCGGGACACCGCAGGACAACCCGTACCTGCCGATCCGGGACCTGGGCGCGACCCGGTTCATGGCCGACCACCCCACGCTGGACGGCCGCGGCGTGACCATCGGCATCCTGGACACCGGCGTCGACCTGTCGCACCCGGCGCTTCAGCAGACCACCACCGGCGAGCGCAAGGTCGTCGACTGGGTGACCTTCACCCACCCGACCAGCGACGGAGACCCCACCTGGGTCAGCATGAGCCGGAACGTCTCCGGCCCGACGTTCACCGTGGACGGCCGGACGTGGACCGCCCCGGCGGCATCCTCCTACCGCTTCGGCGTCTTCGACGAGCGCGACCCGAACCTCGGTGGCGAGGTCGGCAACGACGTCAACCGGGACGGCAACCCGGCCGGTAGCAGCGGCCTGTTCGGCGTGCTCTGGGACGGCGGCAGCAACGTCTGGGTGGACACCGACCAGGACGGCTCCTTCGCCGACCAGACCGCGATGACCGACTACAAGGCCCGCAACGATGTCGGCGCCTTCGGTACGGACAACCCGGCGACCGCGATCAACGAGTCGATGCCCTTCGTGGTGCAGGTCGACGGCAAGAACAAGTTCGTCAACATCGGCATCGTCTCCGGCGCCCACGGCTCGCACGTCGCCGGCATCACCGCCGGCAACAAGCTGTTCGGCGGCGCGATGACCGGCGTCGCCCCCGGCGCGAAGATCGTCTCCGTCCGGGTCTGCCTCTTCGTCGGCGGCTGCACCTCCAGCGCGCTGATCGAGGGCATGATCTACGCCGCCAAGCAGGCGAACGTCGACGTGATCAACATGTCGATCGGTGGGCTGCCGTCGCTCAACGACGGCAACAACACCAGGGCGCTGCTCTACAACCGACTCATCGACCAGTACAACGTGCAGATGTTCATCTCGGCCGGCAACAGCGGCCCGGGCCTCAACACCGTCGGTGACCCGGCGGTCGCCGAGCGGGTGCTGGCCATCGGCTCGTACATCACCGACGCCTCCTGGCGGGCCAACTACGGTTCCAGCTCCCCGTACGCCGAGAGCCTGCACTACTACAGCTCGCGCGGCCCGCGTGAGGACGGCGGCTTCAAGCCGAGCGTGGTCGCGCCGGGCTCGGCCATCTCCAGCGTGCCCACCTGGCAGGCGGGCGGCCCGGTCCCCGGCACGTACGACCTGCCGCCGGGCTACGCGATGTTCAACGGCACCTCGATGGCCTCGCCGCAGGCCGCGGGCGCGGGCGCGCTGCTGGTCGGCGCGGCCAAGGCGCAGGGCTTCCAGCGCAAGCCGGCCCAGCTCCGGCAGGCGATCATGTCCTCGGCCCGGTTCATCGACAACACCGGCGCGTACGAGCAGGGCGCGGGTCTGATCGACGTTCCGGCCGCGTACGAGCTGCTGCGCAAGAACGTCAAGACCGTCGACATCACCTCCTCCGTGCCGGTCAACACCCTGCTCTCCGGCTTCCTCGCGACGCCGGGCGTCGGGGTCGGCATCTACGACCGCGAGGGCGTGACCGTCGGTCGCGAGTACACCCGGACGTACACCTTCACCCGCACCAGCGGAGGGTCGAAGGCGATCACCTACAACCTGTCGTGGGTGGGCAACGACGGCACCTTCGCGACCGACGCGTCGGTGACGCTGCCGCTGAACAAGCCGGTGACGGTGACCGTGCGGATCAACCCGGCCGGCCCGGGTGCCCACTCGGCGGTGCTACGGCTGGACGACCCGGCCACCATCGGAATCGACTACCAGACGCTCAACACGGTGATCGCGCCGTACAGCTTCGTGGCGGGCGCCAACTACCAGGTCCGGATCAGCGACAAGGTGGGGCGCAACCAGTCCATGCACTACTTCTTCGCGGTGCCGGCGAACACCCCGGCGTTGAAGGTGGACTTCACCGGACCGGACGGCACGGCGGGCACGGGTCAGGCGCGTTTCCTGCGCTACCACCCGTACGGCGTGGCGATCGACAGCAACGCGTCGTCCTCCTGCTACTCGCCGAGCGCGGGCAGCTGCTCCACCGGTTCGCCGAACAGCCGCACCACCGCCAACCCGCTGGCCGGGGTCTGGGAGGTCACCGTGGACGGTCGGCGCACCTCGGACGCGGAGTGGACGCCGTTCACCCTGACCGCCTCGGTGCTCGGCGCTACGGTCACCCCGAACCCGGACGTGATCGAGGCGGCCCCGCTGAACACCCCGATGGCCCGGTCGTACACGCTGACCAGCACGCTCGGCTCGTTCACCGGCCGGGCGGTCGGCGGCGGCTCACTGGGTAGCGCCCGCCAGGGCACGTACACCATCGCCGCGCACGAGACCCAGGAGTACGACCTGACCGTGGCGCCGGGCTCGACCCAGCTGCGGGCGACCATCGGCGGCACCTCCGACCCGGGCGCCGACCTGGACCTGTACGTGCTGGACTGCACGTCCGGGACCTGCGTGACGGCCGGCCAGAGCGCCGACGGCGACTCGGAGGAGTCGGTCACCGTGGCCAACCCGAAGCCGGGTGCCTGGAAGGTCCGGGTCGACGGGTACGCGGTGCCCGCCGGCTCGACGACCTTCAACTACATCGACGTCTTCACCAACCCGGCCTTCGGCTCGGTGTCGGTGACCGACGCCAACGCGCCGCGCCCGACGGGTGCGACGTGGGAGGTCCCCGGCACGGTGATCGCGAAGGCGGCGCCGGAGAGCGGCCGGGTGCTCTACGGCGCCGTCCAGGTGCGTACCGACACCAACATTCTCATCGGCAGCGGTGACGTGATCGTCAAGAGCGTCGGCTGACGCCTGCGGCGGTGAGCCGGAAGGCCCGTCCCCGGTGGGGGCGGGCCTTCCGCGCGTCCGGGGCCGGTTCCTGGTCAGCGGCGCCGCCGACGTCCGCGCTCGCCTCAGGCGGGTCTCGCGGCCTCCACCACGAACGGGGTGCCCTGCTGGCAGGTGGTCATCATGTCGGGCTGCGCCTGACCGGTGACGGTCACCTTCGTACCCGGCCGCAGCACGTCGCGGGGGCCGCCGACCAGCAGGTACCCGTCGAGCAACAGGCAGTTGGGCTCCACCCCGGCCTCGACGGTGCCGGTGAGGGTCTGCGCCCCCGGGCCGGGCGGCAGACTCGGCCCGGTCGGTTTGGTCGTCGGCGGCACGGTCGGATCCACCGGGCCTGACGGGCCGCCGCTCGGGGAAACGGTCATCCGCGTGCCTCCTGGCGGCTCGGGGGGCGGGTTGCCGTTGTCGGTGCCCTGGCCCCCGCAGGCACCCAGGGCGGCGCAGAGGAGCAGGGCCGGTACCGCCGTCCGAAGGGTCTTCATACCGGATCGGACGTGCGCCGCCCGCATTCCGTTCCGCGCCGGTGGCCCGGGCACGCCGTCCGACTCAGGCCCGGGCGGTCGCCGCGGCCTTCATGTCCCGCTTGAGCTCCTGCGGCAGCGAGAAGGTCAGCCGCTCGTTGGCGGTGGTGATCTCGTCGACGTCGGTGAAGCCCCGCTCGGCCAGGTGCCCGAGCACCTGCTGGACCAGCTCGTCCGGCACGCTGGCGCCGGAGGTGACCCCGACGGTACGGGCGTCGGCCAGCCAGGCGTCGTCGATCTCGTGGGCGAAGTCGACCAGGTACCCGGCGCGGGCGCCGGCGTCCAGGGCGACCTCGACCAGGCGTACCGAGTTGGAGGAGTTGCGCGAGCCGACCACGATCACCACGTCGCAGTCCGGTGCGATCTCCTTGACCACGTGCTGCCGGTTGGAGGTGGCGTAGCAGATGTCGTCGCTGGGCGGCGACTGGAGCAGCGGCAGCCTCGTCTTGAGCCGGGCCACGGTCTCCAGCGTCTCGTCGACGGAGAGGGTGGTCTGGGAGAGCCAGACGACCTTGCTCGGGTCGCGCACCGTGACCTTGTCGACGCCGTCCGGGCCGTCCACCAGCTGGATGTGGGCGGGGGCCTCACCGGCGGTGCCGATGACCTCCTCGTGCCCCTCGTGCCCGATCAGCAGGATGTCGTAGTCCTCGGCGGCGAACCGGCGGGCCTCCTGGTGCACCTTGGTGACCAGCGGGCAGGTCGCGTCGATCGCCTTGAGCGAACGCTCCTTGGCCTGCGCGTAGACCTCGGGGGCGACGCCGTGCGCGGAGAAGATGACGGTGGCGCCCGCCGGCACCTCCTCGTTCTCCTCCACGAAGATCGCGCCCTTGGCCTCCAGGGTCCGCACCACATGCTTGTTGTGCACGATCTGCTTGCGGACGTAGATCGGGGCGCCGTAGAGCTTCAACGCCTCCTCGACGGTCTGCACCGCCCGGTCCACGCCCGCGCAGTAGCCGCGGGGCTTGGCCAGGAGCACGCGCTTACCGGTCCGGGGAGTGGTGTCAGGCTCAGTCACCCGACCATCGTACGTGCCCGGTTTTCACCCGGCAGCGGCCACGACCCGGAGCCGTCGTGGTACGGCCGGGGTACGGCCCGGCAGAACGCGGGCGGACCGGCAGCACCGACCAGGGTCCGCAAAGATCGACACCGCCGTCAACTTCATGATCGACGCGGGGGACGTCGGGGGTGGGACTTAGGGTGGGCGGGTGAGCGAGGTGGGGCAGGGCGGCGGAGAGCCGGGGCGGAGCACGTCGGACGAGCCGTGGCCGGTCCGGGTGGTCAGCCAGAAGATCGGCGCCTGGATCGCCCGGCTGGGCTGGGTCTGGGTGGACGGGCAGGTGGCGCAGATCAGCCGCCGGCCCGGCGCGACCACCGTCTTCCTCACCCTGCGTGACCCCTCGGCGGACCTCAGCCTCACCGTCACCACCAATCGCGACGTGCTCGACGCGGGTGCGCCCGAGCTGCGCGAGGGCGCCCGGGTCGTGCTGCACGCCAAGCCCGAGTTCTACGCCGCCCGGGGCACGCTCAGCCTGCGCGCCGACGAGATCCGCCAGGTCGGGCTCGGCGAGCTGCTGGCCCGGTTGGAGAAGCTCAAGAAGCTGCTCGCCGCCGAAGGGCTCTTCGAGCGGTCCCGCAAGCGACGCCCGCCGTTCCTGCCCGGCCGGATCGGGCTGATCACCGGCCGCGCCTCGGCCGCCGAGCGGGACGTGCTCACCAACGCCCGGCGGCGCTGGCCGGCGGTGGAGTTCCGGACCGTGAACGTCGCCGTGCAGGGGCCGAGCGCGGTGCCGCAGATCGTCGACGCGCTCAAGGTGCTCGACGCCGACCCGGCCGTCGACGTGATCGTCATCGCCCGGGGCGGCGGCAGCATCGAGGACCTGCTCCCCTTCTCCGACGAGGCGCTCTGCCGGGCGGTGTTCGCCTGCCGCACGCCGGTGGTCAGCGCGATCGGCCACGAGACCGACGCGCCGCTGCTGGACTACGTCGCCGACGTACGCGCCTCCACGCCGACCGACGCGGCCAAGCGGATCGTTCCCGACCTCACCGAGGAGGTCCGCCTCATCGGTCAGGCCCGGTCCCGGCTGGAGCGGGCGGTCCGCAACCTGGTCGACCGGGAGTCGCACCGCCTCGACCTGCTCCGCTCCCGACCGGTGCTGGCCCGCCCGCAGGTGATGGTCGACCAGCGGGCAACCGAGGTCACCGCGCTGCGCGACCGGGCCGGCCGCTGCCTGGACCACCGGCTCGGCGCGGCCGGCGACGACCTGCGGCACACCCTGGCCCGGCTGCGGGCCCTCTCCCCCGCGGCGACCCTCGACCGGGGATACGCGATCGTGCAGCGCGCCGACGGGCACGTGGTCCGTGCGGCGTCCGAGGTGGCCAAGGGCGACCCGCTGCGGGTACGCCTCGCCGAGGGCGAGCTCGCCGCGACCGTGGACGGCTGATGGGATGGGACCGATGAGTCACGAGAAGAAGGACGAGCGGCTCAGCTACGAGCAGGCCCGCGCCGAGCTGGCCCAGGTGGTCGAGCGGCTGGAGGCCGGCGGCACGTCGCTGGAGGAGTCGCTGGCGCTCTGGGAGCGCGGCGAGCAGCTCGCCGGGATCTGCCAACGCTGGCTGGACGGCGCGCGGGCCCGGATCGACGCCGCGCGGCAGCGCGCCGAGGAGTAGCCGGACGCGATCGACGGGACGGCGGTTCGGCCGTCCCGTCGATCGTGTCGTGCTCAGTTGAACAGGTTGTAGAACTCCGGCGGCGCCTCGACGACCTGGTCGGCCGGCGGCTTCTGGGCGGCGGTCGCGTTGCCGTAGTCCGAGTACGTGATCTTGATGTCCTGGGCGGCGTTCTGCCCGGCGGCCGGCACCTGGAGCACCAGCTCGCTGAGCCGGCCCTGCGGGTCGACCTTGGCGGTGAACGGGACGTCCTTCGCCTGCGCCCCGAGCGCGGTGATCACGGCCGGGTCGAGCGAGCCCGCCTGGGCCGCCTGCGACACGTCGACGGTGCCCGCATAGGTCCCGTCGCCGGTCTGCCGGACCTCGGTGATCCCCTCAGTCAGCACGGCGCTGCCGGCCGGGTCGAGCTGGTCGAAGTCGAAGCCGAGCGCCCGGTTGCCCTTGGTCCGGCTCTGGTCGAGGTGCTGGTACTTGCCGAGGTTGAGCTTCTGCACGCCGGGGATGCTGCTCGCGGCCTTGCCACCGAGCTCCAGCTTCACCCAGCTGTCCGGCTTGAAGTGGATCAGGTCCAGCTTCATCATCAGGTCGGAGGACGGGTCACCGATCGTCATCCGCATCTGCGCGCTCTGGCTCGGCTGATGCACCTGCCCCTCAGCCGTGGAGCCCGCGCCGGACATGGTGAACCGGAAGTTTCCCTGGCGGATGGCATTGGTGGAGTCGAGCAGCGCCTGCTTGGCGTCGCCGGTGCCCGGCGTACCGCTCGGGGCGATGCTGTTCGAGACCGTGGGGGACGCGGAGGCCCCCGCCTCGCCGGTCCCGGTGTCGTTGCAGGCCGTCAGGCCGGGGACAAGCAGCGCCGCGGCGAAGGCCGCCGCGCTGAGGCGTCGAATCTTCACGTGAACCTCTCCAGGTGGGTCGTCCGGCCCACGAGGTGCCGGAGGCTGGCGCCGCAGCCCTCACGGCGGCTCCGGCGCACGAGCCCGTCCGGCCGCCGTTGCGGCCTGGTCGGCTCGTGCCCTCTTCTGTTCCCTGAAGCGGTGTTCCGCAATCCCTGTCCGGTGTGACCGGTCGGGCGGGGCGCCGGATGGCACCCCCGCCCGGGCCCGGATCAGGCCTTGAACATCTCGTAGACGTTGTCGGACGCCTCGACGACCTGGTTGGACGGCGGCGCCTGGACGGCGGTGGCGGAGCCGTAGTCGGCGTAGTTGACGGTCACCGTCGACGCCGGGATGCTGCCTGCGGCGGGCACCTCGACGGCGAACTCGGTCAGCCGACCCTGCGGGTCGAGCTTCGCGGTGAACGGTACGGCCTTGGCCTTGTCGCCGAGGGTCTTGATCGCCTCGGCGTCGAGCACGTCCGAGTCGGTCGCCTTGGTGGCGTCGAGGGTGCCCGCGTACGTGCCCTCACCGGTCTTCTTGACGTCGGTGATCGCGTCGATCATCTTGTCGCTGCCCGCCGGGTCGACGTCCGCGAAGTCGAAGTTCAGCTCGTCGGCGTCCTTGATCTTGCTGCGGTCCAGGTGCTGGTACTTGTCCTTCATCTCCTTGAAGCCGGGGATCGAGTCGGCCATCGCACCGAAGTCGAGCTTGACCCAGCTGTCGGCGTCGATGAAGACCAGGTGCATCTTCATGTCGTCACCGGAGCCCGCACCGCTGCTGAGCTTCATCTCGGCGCTCTTGGACGGCATGTGCACCGTGCCCTCGCCGTTGAACTCGCCGCCGGAGATGGTGAAGGTGAAGTTGCCCTTCTTGATCTCCTCGGTGGAGGCGGCCAGCGCCTCCTTCGGGTCGGCGGGGACCGCCGGGGCGGCGGACTTGCTCTCGGCGGCCGGCGAGTCGGCCTCGGTCTTGCAGGCGGCCAGGCCGGGCACGAACAGGGCGGCGGCGAGGACGCCGACGCTCCACCGTCGAAGGTTCACGTTGTATCTCTTTCCGGTGAGCTGTCCGGGACACGTCACGTGTGCCGGTTTGCCAAACCGGGGCAGCGTAACGGAACGGTCCGACTACCGAGGGGCGGCGGGCCGCCGCCGGTCAGCGCAACGCGGTCGCGAGCTGCCGCAACTCGTTCTCGCGGGCGTCGCCGATCACGATCACCGTACGGTTCGGCTCCAGCAGCACGAGGGCCTGCTCGTTGTCCCGCGCGGTGTAGCGCTGCCAGCTGCCGCCGGGCAGGTCCGCCGGTCCCTGTGGCTGGCCGCCCTTCAGCTCGGCCGGCAGCAGCTTGTCGGCCGGCACGCTGCTCTCCACGAGCTGCGCGCCCCGGCCCTCCGGGGTCACGTAGCCGATCCGCAGCGTCGCGCCGCCCGACTCGGCCCGGTAGCGGGCGTTGACGGTACGCCAGCCCGCACCGAGTCCTTCGGGCTGGCTGACCGGGAAGGCACCGGCCGCCCGGGCCTGCTCGACGGCGGGCGCCGGGTCGACGGTCGCCGGCTCGTCCCCGCCGAGGAAACCCCGGTAGAAGGCGAGCAGCAGCACGATCGGGACCAGCAGGACCAGCAGCGAGAGGGCCATGTCCCGGGGCGACCGCTCGGAGCGTGCCTTCTCCCTGCGGGCGGGCAGGGCGGGCTGGTCGCCCGAGACGGCCGGGTGGCTGCTCGCGCCACCCCGGGCCGCCCCCTCGACCGGCTCGACCAGAGCCGGCTCGCCGGCGGCCGGCGGCGCGGGCGACGGCTCGACCAGAGCCGGTTCGCCGACCTCGGGGGCCGGGCCGGCGGTCGACCGGACCGGCGGCTGGCCGTCCGGCGGAGTGGCGTCGGTCGGTACACGGTCGGCAGGGTGTGCGGGTTCCACCCGGCCATTCTCGCAGCCCTCCGGGTGACGTGATCCTGGCCTCCTCCGCCCCGCTCCGACGCGGAACCTGAGATCGTGTGAGGATCAGCGACAAAGCCGGCGGCGGCGACGGCCGTGTACCGCCGGTCCACCCCGCAACGTCGCGAGGAGGAAGCCGTGATGACAACCACCAGGACGCGGACCCCCCAGAACCTCGACCGCAACCTCGCCCTCGACCTGGTCCGGGTCACCGAGGCCGCGGCGATGGCCGCCGGCCGCTGGGTCGGCCGGGGCGACAAGGAAGGCGGCGACGGCGCAGCCGTCGACGCCATGCGCAAGCTGATCAACTCGATCCCGATGCGGGGCGTCGTGGTGATCGGCGAGGGCGAGAAGGACAACGCCCCGATGCTCTTCAACGGCGAGGAGGTCGGCGACGGGACCGGTCCGGAGGTGGACGTGGCGGTCGACCCGATCGACGGCACCACCCTGATGAGCAAGGGCATGCCGAACGCCCTCGCGGTGCTCGCGGTGGCCGAGCGCGGCGCGATGTTCGACCCGAGCGCCGTCTTCTACATGGAGAAGCTGGCCGTCGGCCCGATGTACGCCGACGTGGTCGACATCAACGCCGGGGTGGCCGAGAACATCCGACGGATCGCCAAGGTCAAGGGCTCCGACGCCGCCGAGGTAACGGTCTGCGTGCTGGACCGGCCGCGCCACGACGACCTCGTGAAGCAGATCCGGCGTACCGGGGCGGGCATCCGGTTCATCTCCGACGGCGACATCGCCGGCGCCATCGCGGCGGCCCGGGGCGAGTCCGACGTCGACGTGCTGATGGGCATCGGTGGCACCCCGGAGGGCATCACCGCGGCCTGCGCCCTCAAGTGCATGGGCGGCATGATGCAGGCCAAGCTGTGGCCGAAGGACGCCGAGGAGCGGGAGAAGGCGCTCGCCGCCGGGCACGACCTGGACCGGGTGCTGCTCACCGACGACCTGGTCACCGGGGACAACTGCTTCTTCGTGGCCACCGGGGTCACCTCGGGCGACCTGCTGCGTGGCGTCCGCTACCGGGCGGGTGGGGCGTACACCCAGTCGATCGTGATGCGTTCGAAGAGCGGCACGATCCGGGTCATCGACTCGTACCACCGGCTGGAGAAGCTCGCCCTCTACTCGGCGGTCGACTTCGACGGCCGGCCCCTGGCCGAACAGGAGTGACCACGACCGGGACGCCGCCGCCCGCACCACGGGCCGGGCAGCGCAACTCGGCTGCTCACGTTCCGGGCGGCCGACGGTTGACGCGGGTGGGGGCGGCGGGGTCCCGGTGGATGCGACCGGTGGCGCTGGACAGCGGGCCGCCGTTGCCGCCCCAACGGTTCGCGATGATCTCGGCGGCGATGCTGACCGCGGTTTCCTCCGGGGTGCGTGCGCCCAGGTTCAACCCGATCGGCGAGGCAAGCCGGGCAAGAGCCGATTCCGGCACGCCGGCCTCGCGCAGCCGGGTCATCCGCTCGTCGTGGGTACGCCGCGAGCCCATCGCGCCGACGTACGCCAACGGCAGGTCGAGGGCGACCCGTAACACCGGCACGTCGAACTTGGGATCGTGGGTGAGCACACAGACGACGGTACGCTCGTCGGTCCGGCCCGCCTCGGCCTCGGCGGCCAGGTAGCGGTGCGGCCAGTCGACAACCACCTCGCTGGCGTCGGGAAACCGTCGCGGGGTGGCGAAGGTCGGCCGGGCGTCGCAGACGGTGACCCGGTAGTTGAGGAAGACACCGACGCGGGCGACGGCGGCGGCGAAGTCGATCGCCCCGAACACGATCATCCTGGGGCGGGGCGCGAACGCGCTGACCAGGACCGTCAGGCCGCTGCCGCGCCGCTGCCCGTCGACCCCGTAGTGCAGCGGGCCGGTGCTTCCGAGGGCCAGCATGCCGCGCGCGTCGTCGGCGACAGCGGCGTCGATCCGGGCCGAGCCGAGCGTGCCGAGGCACCCGTCGGCCGTGACCATCAGGTGCCGGCCGAGTCGCCCGGCTGGGCCTTCGATGCAGGTCACCGCCGCCGCGGGACGTTCCGCGGTGATCGCGGCGGCCACCTCCGGCAGCTCGGGGAAGCGGTCCCGGTCGACCCGCTCGACGAACACGTCGATGATGCCGCCGCAGGTCAGGCCGACGGCGAACGCGTCGTCGTCGCTGACGCCGTACCGCGCCGTCCGGGGCTCGCCGGACACCTGGACCTGCTGGCACAGCTCGTAAACGTCGGCCTCGACGCAGCCACCGGAGACGCTGCCCACGGCGGTACCGTCCGGGCCGACCAGCATCGTCGCGCCGGCCGGCCGTGGCGCGCTCCGCCAGGTCCCGGTCACGGTCGCCATGGCCACCGGTTGTCCGGCGCGCCACCAGCGCAGCAGCTCGTCCAGGACCTCACGCATCGGGCACCACGTCCAGGTCGCGGTCGTCGGCCACGTCGGCGCACGGCACCACCCGCACCGCCGCGCGGTTGGCCTGCAGGTACGCTCGCGCGCCGACATCACCCACCGCCAAGAGGCCCACGCCCGCCCAGTGGTCGCGGCCGAGCAGCACCGGATGACCGGCACGTTTCTGGCCGTATCCGGCCACGACCAGGTTGGCCCGGCCGGCGTCGGCGGCAACCCGACGCACCGCCGCAGCCGTCACGCCCGGCATGTCGACCAGCAGCACCACCGTCGCGGTGGCATCGGTGTCGGCGAGCGCGGCCAGCCCGGCCCGGAGCGAGGATCCCATGCCCGTTTCCCAGAGCGAATTGTCCACCGCGATGACGCCGTCGAGGTCGGCCCGGGCACGGATCTCGCCGGCAGCCGCACCGAGCACCACGACGATGGGCGAACAGCGCGCCTGGCGGAGTACCGCGACGGACCGTTCGACGAGCAGTTGCCCGGAGCGTCGGACGAGCGCCTTCGGCATCCCGTAGCGCCGGCCGGCGCCCGCGGCGAGGACCAGTCCCGCCGTGGTCATCCCCGGTCCCGGGTCCGCCGACGGATTTCGGTGGTCATGCCTGCTGCCCTCCCCACGCGCCGCGGCCGGTGCCCGCCGGTTGGCCGGTCACCCATCCGCAGCATGCACCGGCGGCGCGGCCGACGCCAAAGCGGACAGCGCGGCGATGAAGCACTCCACCGGCGGCTGGACGAGACCGGCGCCGACCTGCCCGGTGCCGGCCACCCGGCCGGCGATGCCGGTGTTGATCTGGGGGCGCAGGCCCGTACGGGCCACGGAGACGACGTCGATGCCGGTCGGCGCGCCACGGAAGTCGAGGATCGGCAGCGCGTACGCCGGGTTCTCGGCAATGGTGATCTCATACATCTCCGCGGTGGTGCGCAAGGCGTCGGGCACGGTGCCGCCGACAAAGCGGACGATCGCCGGTGCGCCGGCCATGGCGAAGCCGCCCAGCCCGGCCGTCTCGGTGATCGCCGAGTCACCGATGTCCGGGTTGGCGTCGTCCGGGCCGTACGCGCCGAGGAACAGCCCGGACGGCACCTCGGCCGGGCCGGTGAACCAGGCGTCGCCGGTACCCGAGACCTGGATCCCGAAGTCGCTACCGTTGCGGGCCATCGCGGTGACCACCGTGGCACCGGGAATGCCCGCTGCCGCCGCCGTCTGCAGTTTCGCCGCCGGCATGACGAGGTTGAGGAAGAAGTGGTCGTTTCCGCCGACGAACCGGGCGACCTCGGCGACATCGGCGGCCGGCAGCCCCGCGTCGACCAGGTGCGGAAGCAGGTCGCGCAGCAGCATGAGGGTGCCGGCCCGGTTGCGGTTGTGGCCCTCGTCGCCCATCTGCACCATCTGCCCGATGATCGCCTTGACGTCGATCGGTCCGCTGCGTCGCAGCGCCGTCCGCAGCGCGGGTCCCAGCACCACCGACATCCAGCGGAGCCGGTCGAGCACGTCGGGGGAATAGGCACCGTAGCGCAACACCTTGCCGAGGCCCTCGTTGAGGCTGCACCAGCTCATCCGGTCGTGGGTCTCGTCGCGCAGCACGAACACCCACATCGAGGGCGAGACGACGCCGGCCATCGGCCCGACCCCGCCGCGGGCATGACAGGGTTCGAACTGCACGCGCCCGGCGGCGAGCAGCGCCGACGCTTCGTCTGGGGAATCCGCCAGACCCTCAAAGAGCATCGCGCCGATCAACGCACCGCGCATCGGCCCGGATGCGCGCTCCCAGGTGACCGGGGGCCCGGCGTGGCAGAACTGCCCCGGCCGCAGCCCGAGCACCTCGGCGGCCGGGCGGACGTCGACCAGGGCCGCGCCCGCCGCGAGCATCCGCCGGGTCGCCTCGGCGTTCGCGGCACCGCGGCGTGGGTCGGCGAGGACCCGGGCGAGGGCCTCCTCGGTGCCCGCGAGCGGCGGCTGCCACTGCACCGGCAGGTGCGCGACGGCCTGTGCGGCCAGCGCCTCGTCGAGCAGGCCGACGCCCGCGGTCACGATCCGGGGTTCGGCGGCGAGGTCGATCATGGGGCGGCCTCCGGAGACGCGAGCTGGGCGGGGTGACTCACCAGGTGGGCGGCGTGCCGGGCCGCCTCGGCGTTGGACGCGAAGACAACGGCCCCGGCCTCGCGTAGCGAGGCGGCCTGCCGGTGGAGGCCCTGTGGATCGCTCGCCGTGCCGACCAGCGAAACGACGACGGGGACGCGCGCGGCGGCGATCGCCGGCGCGAACTCCACGGCCGGGTCCGGGTGCGAGCCGTGCCCGAGTACGACGTCCAGCAGCACCACACCGCACGCCGGATCGGCGGCTTCGACGCGGAGCCGGTCGACGCGCCCAGCGCAGTCCATCATCGGATGCGGGCGGCCCCGGGTCAGCGCGTCGTCGCCAAAATCAATCATCGTGTGGCCGTCCGCGGTCAGGTCGGCCGGCAGGGCCCACTCCGGCCGCAGCGGGATGTTCGAACGTACGGGTCCCAGCGCCCCACTCACGATGAGCATCGCCTCGTCGCAGAGTGTCCCGCCAGAGAACAGCCCGCGCAGCGCCCGTCCGGTACCGGCCGGCGGCGTGGCCGGCAGCCAGGTTGGCCAGGGCGACGGGACCGGGGTGCCGAGCCGGCGCAGCACGTCGGCGGCGACCGCGGTCAGGTCGGGGCGGCCCGCACCGAGCAACGCGAACACCACCGGCGTCGCCAGGCGCGCGGCGTGCTCACGCACCCGGCTGACGACCTCGGGCGCCGGGGGTTTGGAGATCACCACGATGAGTTCGGTGGCGTCGTCGGCGTCGAGCGCGTCGAGCGCGTCGAGCGTGCTCCGGCCCGCCACGGCCGCCGACAGGTCCCGCCCGCCCACGCCGAGGGCGTGCGACACACCGACCCCGGCCGCGTCGAGCAGGCACATCATGTGTTGGGCGCCGGTGCCGGACGCGGCGACCAGCCCCACCGGTCCGGGGCGTACGACGTTGGCGAACCCGAGCCCGACCCCGCCGATCACCGCCGTGCCGCAGTCGGGCCCCATCGCGAGCAGCCCGCGCGCCGAGGCGGCTTCCTTGAGCCGGATCTCCTCGGCGATCGGGACGTTGTCGGAGAACACCATCACCGACGTGCCGGCCGCCAGCGCGTCCATCGCGTCGGCGAACGCGTACCGGCCGGGTGTGGAGACAAGTGTCAGGTTCGCCCCGAGCCGCCGTACGGCGGAACCGACCGTGCGCGGCGCGACCTCCGGCGTGCCCGCGGCCGGGGCGGCCACGGCGTCCAGTTCGGCGTCGAGCCGGGCGAGCGCGGCCCGCAGCGCGTCGTCGTCGGCGGCGGCGACCGCGACCAGCAGGTCGTTGGGTGTGGCATCCGGTGGCGGCGGGAACCCCAGGCCGGCGGCGAGGTCGAGGTTGAGCGGGGTCGCCATGGCGACGAGCCCGGCCGAAACCCCTGGGGTGCCGTTGACCGCGCGGCTGACCTGCATCAGGCGCACCGAGTCGCGATAGCTGCCGCGCCGTAGTTCGACATGGCTGGTCATGCGGTCACCTCACCGGAAATCGTCGAGACGGCGCGTACCCCGTGCGCCAGACCGGCACCGGAGGTGTGGCCGACGCGCAGCAGCGCCTCCGCCGCCCCCGGTGCGCCGGTGAGCAGGGCGGCCAACTGCGGGACGCATTCGCCGCGCGCGGCGTGCCAGAGCAGCGCGGCGGAGACGAACGCGGTGCGCCGGAACGCCTCCCGCATGACCTCCGCGGCCAGCGTGGGGCCCGCGGGTGAGCCGGTCGCCAGGAGCGTGACGAGTGCCCCGGCGAGCACGTCGTCCCCGAGCGGGGTCAGCCCGGGTCCGCGTCCGAGGAGTTCGGCGACCGGCCCGGCGAGCGACGTTCCGGCCGCGAGGGCCGCCGCGAGCCGGCTGACCGCGGTGGCGGTCGCGGGGTCGAGCGGCGGCAGGTAGGTAATGGGGAGCCGACCGCTGGCCCGCGGGCGGGCCGGGCGCCACCAACGCGCCGGCCGGTACGCCGTCCCACCCACCGTCAGCTCGCCGCCGCCGAGCGACCCGGTGTCGCCTATTCGCAGCTCGGGCGGGGGCGCGTCGGTACCGAGGACGAGCGCGCACGGCACCCGGACCGCACGCGGGGTCGACAGGCAGACCGCGGGGCACGCGGGGTCGTCGGTCCGTAGATAGACCGCATGGGCGGTGACGGCGGCGACGGCGACCGGATGCCGGGGACGCAGCAGTACCGGGGCGACCGACGCCGCGGCGGCGACCGGACGAAGCCGCATACGGACACCTCCTCCTCACTGAGGGTGTCCTGAAGGTAGGTGAGCGGTCTATCGTGCGTTGATGGTCGAAGGTGCCAACGGTGAGGCCACTTCTTCGGCTGATGTTGCCCAGCCGGAGCGGGCCTCCCCCGCCATGCCGGAACGGGCCACCCCCGCCGTGGGCCTTCGGGTACGGGAGATCCTCGGTGTCTCGTCGCTGGCCGGCGTCCGGGTGCTGGCCGGCGCGACGGGCCTCGACCGGATCGTGCGGTACCTGAACATCATGGAAGTGCCCGACATCCTGTCCTGGGTCAAGCCGCACGAGCTGCTGCTGACCACCGGCTACCCGCTCCGCGAGGATCCGCAGGCGCTCGTCAGCCTGGTCGGCGAGCTGGACGACCGCGGCCTCGCCGCGCTGGCGATCAAGCTGCACCGGTACCTCGACGAGGTGCCGGCCACGATGCTCGCCGAGGCCGACCGGCGGGGCTTCCCGATCCTCGAGGTCCCGGCCGGCGTCGGCTTCGCCGACGTACTCAACGAGGTCCTCGCCGAACTGCTCAACCGGCAGGCGGCGGTGCTCGCCCGCAGCGAGGAGGTGCACCGCGCGCTGGCGGCGGTGGTGCTCGACGGCGGGGACCTGGGCGACCTGGCGGCCGAAGTGACCCGGCTGCTGGGTGGTCCGGCGCTCATCACCACGCCGGACGGGCGGGTGCTCGCCCGGGCGGGCGAGATCACCGGCGGCTTCGACCCGTCGGGCAGGTTCCTGATCGAGTCCAGGGGCGACCACGTCGTCGTGCCCATCGTCGCGGGCCGGGTGGACCACGGCCGGATCGTCGCGTTCCCGGCCGGCCCGCTGTCTCCGTTGACCGACGCCGACGTGCACCACCTGGAGCGCGCCGCGACCGTGGCGGCGCTGGCGATCACCAAGGAACTCGCGGTCGCCGCCGTGGAGAGCAAGTACCGGGCCGACTTCCTGCGCGACCTCCTCGCCGGCCGGGTGGAGGACCTGTCGGCGGCCGTCACGCACGCCCGCTCGTTCGGCTGGGAGATCGATCGGCCGTCGGTCGTCGTGGTCGCCGAACTGGATGCCGATGCGGTGCCGCCGGCCACGTCCGCGCCGCAGTTGCGGCCGGTCGAGGAGCGGTTCGCGGCCGCCTGGCAGTCGGTCGTGCGCTGGCGCGACCCCCGCGCGGCGGTCGTCAACTTCAACCGGGAGGTGGTGGTGCTGCTCGGGCTACCCGCGGACGGTGACCTCGACCGGCTGGTCGCCGACCTGGTCCGGCTCGTCAAGGGTGACGGCGGCGGCGGGCGGCGCTCCTTCTCGCTCGGCGTCTCGCGCCCCACCGACGGACCGCAGCACCTCGTGCAAGCCTATGAGCAGGCCCGGGCGGCGGTGCGGATCGGGCGGCGGTTGCACGGCGACGGCGCGCGGACGAGGTTCGACCGGCTGGGGGTGCACCGGCTGCTGTCGCTCATCACCGACCGGGCGGAGCTGCGCGGCTTCCTCACCGACGCGCTCGGCGAACTGGCCGTCGACAACCCGGAGAACTCCGACCTGCGGCGCACCCTCGCGGTGCTGCTCGAGACGAACTGCAACGTCGCCGAGACCGCGCGCCGGCTGCACTTCCACTACAACACGCTGCGCTACCGCATCGGAAAGCTTGAGCGCATGGTCGGCCCGTTCACCAGCGAACCGGCCCTCCGGCTCGACCTGATGCTGGCCCTACGGGTGCTGGAAATCCGGGGCCTGTGAAAGTCCGCCAAGCCTGCGCCGCAATATTGGCGACATTTGCCCATGTGTCGTTGGTCACCCGCGACCCATCCTGATCGGCAATTCGGCGCTGGCGCGCCGTGAGCTGCCAACGAGAGGAGCGTACATGGCCCTGCTGGGATGGCGGGTCGTGCACGACGGCAAGACGCCACCACCGGGTGAGGTGGTACGACCGGACGAGCGGCTCTCCTGGCCCCGGACGGTCGGACTCGGCGCACAGCACGTCGTGGCGATGTTCGGCGCCACATTCGTCTTCCCGATCATCATGGGGCTCAACCCCCAGCTGGCGATCATGATGAGCGGCATCGCAACCATCTGCTTCCTGTTGATCGTCAAGGGGGTGGTGCCGAGTTACCTCGGCACCTCGGCATCGTTCGTCGGCGGTGTGGTGGCCATCCGGGCACAGGGCGGCAGTTCAGCCGAGGTGACCGGCTCCATCCTGGTGGCCGGCGTGATCCTCATCCTGTGCGGCGTCGCGATCCATCTGCTCGGCCCGCAGGTGCTCTACACCGTGCTGCCCCCGGTGGTGACCGGCGCGGTCGTCATGCTGATCGGCTTCAACCTCGCCCCGGTGGTGGCCGGTGTCTACTGGCCGCAGGACCAGTGGGTGGCCCTCGTGACGATGCTCGCCGTGATGACGATGGCGGTCGGCTTCCGGGGCTTCCTCGGCCGGATCGCGATCTTTCTCGGCCTGGTCTTCGGGTACCTGCTGTCCTGGGTCCTCGACCTGATCTTCGGTAAGATCAATTCGTTCGATCCCGGTGCCGGCAAGACCACCGAGCACTTCCGGGTCAACTGGGACGGCGTCCGCTCCGCCGACTGGTTCGGCTTCCCGCCGCACACCACGACCGGTGCGGATGGCAAGGAGATCACCGGCTGGCACCTGCCCGACTTCAAGTTCGCGTTCATCCTGCTCGTGCTGCCCGCCGTGATCGCGCTCATCGCGGAGAACGCCGGGCACGTCAAGGCCGTCGCCGAGATGACCGGCAATGACCTCGATCCGGTGATGGGCAAGGCGATCGCCGCCGACGGCGTCGGCACCGCCCTGGCCAGTGCGGTCGGTGGGTCGCCGACCACAACGTACGCCGAGAACATCGGCGTGATGGCCGCGACCCGCGTCTACTCCACGGCCGCCTACTACGTGGCCGCCCTCGTCGCCATCCTCTTCGGCTTCTCACCGAAGTTCGGGGCGCTGGTCTCGGCCACGCCCGGCGGCGTCCTGGGCGGCATCACCGTCGTGCTCTACGGCATGATCGGTCTGCTCGGCGCGAAGATCTGGAAGGAGAACCGGGTCGACTTCGGCAACCCGATCAACCTGATCCCGGTGGCCGCCGGCATCATCATCGCCATCGGCAACACCTCTCTGGTGTTCAGCTCGGAGTTCGAACTCGCCGGGATCGCGCTGGGCACCATCGTCACCGTGGTGAGCTACCACCTGGTCCGCGCCATCGCCCCGCCACACCTGCGCGACCAGCAGCTCGCCGAGACCGCCGCGCCGGCCCCGGTCGCCCCGACCCAGCGGCCCGGTGACGAGGTCGACGCCTCGAAGGTGTCATGAAGCCGGCATCCTTCGATTACCACCGGCCGGCCGGCCTCGGCGAGGCCCTCAACCTCCTCGCCGAGGCCGGCCAGCACGGCAAGGTGCTCGCCGGCGGCCAGAGCCTGGTGCCAATGCTCAACATGCGGTTGGCCGCGCCCCGGAAGCTGATCGACGTCAACACCGTGCGGGAACTGGCCTACGTCCGGGTGGTCGACGGTGACGTCGAGGTCGGTGCGCTCGCCCGGCACGCGGACCTGGCGCGCGACCCGGCCGCGTACGCCGCCATCCCGCTCCTGCGGCGCGCCACCGAACACGTCGCGCACCCGACAATCCGCAACCGGGGCACGACCGTCGGCAGCCTGGTGCACGCCGACCCGGCGGCGGAACTGCCCGCGGTGCTCACTCTGCTGGACGGCCACGTCACCCTGGCGGCGGCCGGCGGTCGCCGCACGGTCCCCGCGAGAGACTTCTTCGTCGGGCCGCTGGAGTCCTGCGTACGGCCGGGGGAACTGGCCGTGTCGGCGACATTCCGGGCACCGCCGCCCGGCACCGGCAGCGCCTGGCTCGAACTGTCCCGCCGGCACGGCGACTACGCCCTCTGCGGTGTCGGCGTACTCGTGACGCTCGACCCCGACCAGCGGATCGTCGCCGCGCGGGCCGCCCTCATCTCGGTCGGACCGGTGCCGGTGCTCGTCGACCTCGCCGACGCGGTCGTCGGCCGGCCCGCCGACGTGGCCGACTGGGCCGCCGCGGCGGCCGTGGTCGCCGCGGCGATCGATCCGGAGGACGACATCCATGCCACCGCCGCCTACCGTCGGCACCTGGCCGGCGTCCTGACAGCCCGGGCGTTGCGGGCCGCGGCGCAGGAAGCGAGCACACATGTCCGACCATGACATCCGGCTGTCCGTCAACGGGATCGAACGGTCCGTCCGGGTGCCGGCGCGGCGGCTGCTCGCCGACTGCCTGCGGCACGACTTGGAGTTCACCGGCACCCACGTGGGTTGCGAGCACGGCGTCTGCGGAGCGTGCACGGTGCTGGTCGACGGCGTTCCGATGCGTTCCTGCCTGCTATTCGCGGTCAGTGTGGACGGCGCCGAGATCACCACCGTCGAGGGCTGCCGGACGCCGGACGGCGGGCTCGGCCCGGTGCAGCAGGCGTTCCAGGACTGCCACGGCCTGCAATGCGGGTTCTGCACGCCGGGATTCATCACCACGATCACGGCGTATCTGCGCGACAACCCAAACCCGACGGAGGCGCAGGCGCGCGAGGCGATCGGCGGGAACCTGTGCCGATGCACGGGATACCAGAACATCGTGGCGTCGGTCCTGCAGGCTGCGGACATCATGCGGAGCGAATCGTGAAGGTCTTCGGCGAACCGATCGCGCGCCTGGAGGATCCGCGGCTGGTCTCCGGACAGGGCCGATACCTCGACGACCTCGGAAACCCCAGCACCCTCGCCGCCGCGTTCGTGCGCAGCCCGCACGCGCACGCGCGGATCGTCGACATCGACGTGACCGACGCGCTCGACGTCGACGGGCTGGTGGCGATCTACACGTACGACGACCTTGTCGGGCAGGTGGCCGAGCCGCTGCCGATCCTGATCCCGCACCCGGCGCTGCGGGCGCCACGTACCGCCCGCCCGCTCGCCGACGGCGTGGTGAAGCACGTCGGCGAGCCGGTCGTGATGGTTGTGGCCAGGGACCGTTACCTCGCCGAGGACGCGTGCGAGCGGATCCGGGTGGAGTACCAGCCGCTGCCGCCCGTCGTCGGTATCGACAGCGCGTTCCGGGCCGAGCACGCCGTGCACGACGACGTTCCCGACAACGTGGCCGCGCACCTCGTCCAGGAGGTGGGCGACGCGCGGGCGGCCGTCGACGCGGCGCCGCACCGGCTCGAACTCCACCTCGACGTCGAACGCTCCGCCTCGATGCCGATGGAGGGCAAGGGGGTGTACGCCCGCTGGGACGCGCACGACCGGAGCCTGCGCGTCTACTCCTCGACTCAGACGTCCACCTCGCTGCGGTTCGCGCTCGCGCACAAGCTGAGCGTGCCCGTCGACCGGGTCGAGGTCGTCACGCCCGACGTGGGCGGCGGCTTCGGCGTGAAGATCATGCATCCATGGCCCGAGGAGATCCTCGTCCCGTGGGCCGCCATCCGGCTCGGCCGGGAGGTCAAGTGGGCCGAGGACCGTCGGGAACACTTCATCTCCTCGGCGCACGAGCGGGCCCAGCGGCACACCGTACGGGTCGGGTTCGACGCGGAGGGCCACCTGCTCGGACTCGACGTCGAGTTCCTGCACGACAACGGCGCCTACACGCCCTACGGCATCGTCGTGCCGGTCATCACCGCCACCCAGCTGCTCGGGCCGTACAAACCGGGCGCCTACCGGGTCGAGTTCCACTCGCTCTACACCAACACCGTCATCGTCACGCCCTACCGCGGCGCGGGCCGGCCGCAGGGTGTGTTCGCGATGGAGCGCACCATGGACGCCGTCGCCGACCACCTGGGGCTGGACCGGGCGGTGGTGCGCGAACGCAACCTCATCCGGCCCGACGAGATGCCGTTCGACCACGGGCTGACGTTCCAGGACGGGCGCGGGCTGGTCTACGACTCCGGCGACTTCCCGGCCACCCTGGACAAGATCCGGGAGCTGATCGGCTGGGACGACTTCGCGTCCTACCGCGAGCGGGCCCGCGCCGAGGGCCGGCGGGTCGGCATCGGGCTGGCCTGTTACGTCGAGGGCACCGGTGTCGGGCCGTACGAGGGCGCGCACGTGCGGGTCGAGCCGACCGGGCAGGTGCACGTCGCGACCGGCCTGACCACCCAGGGCCAGGGCCACGAGACCGTTTTCGCGCAGGTCGCGGCGGAGGAACTGGGGGTACCGGTCGAGGACGTCACCGTCGTCACCGGCGACACCCGCCGGTTCAAGTACGCCGTCGGCACCTTCGCCTCCCGGGCGGCGGTGATGAGCGGCAACGCGGTCGCGCTGGCCGCCCGCAAGGTACGCGCCAAGGCGCTGCGGATCGCCGCCGAGGCCCTGGACTGCCCCACCGACGACCTCGACATCGTCGATGGCGTCGTCCGGTCGTCGGCCGGCGCGGAGATCCCCCTGAAGACCGTCGCCGTGCTCGCCAACCCGCTGCGGTACGCCTTCGACGCCGAGACCGCCCGCGCCACGCAGTTCGCGGTCGGCGGGCGTACCGACCGGCCGCCCGTCGAGGCGGGCGAGGAGCCGGGGCTGGAGGCCACCGACTACTACTCGCCGCTGCGCTCCACCTTCGCCAACGGCGCGCACGCCGCGATCGTGGAGACCGACCCGGAGACGGCCGACATCAAGATCCTCCGGTACTGCGTGGTGCACGACTGCGGGACGCTGATCAATCCGCGGATCGTGGCAGGCCAGGTCCATGGTGGTGTCGCGCAGGGTGTCGGCGGGGCGCTGTACGAGCGGATCGTCTACGACGAGCACGGGCAGTTGCTGAACGCGTCCTACATGGACTTCCTGATCCCGTACGCCTCCGAGGTGCCGATGGTGGAGATCGACCACCTGGAGACGCCGTCGCCGCTCAACCCCCTCGGGGTGAAGGGCGCGGGTGAGGCCGGGGTCATCCCCGGCGCGGCGGTGCTGGCGGCCGCGATCGAGGACGCCGAGGGGTTCCGCATCGACCGGATGCCGATCTCGCCGGCCGAGTTGTGGGAGCTGCGCGGGCGGCACCAGGCCGGCGAGGTGCCGGGAGTGACGAGGGGAGTTCGGAAATGAAGGTGTCCGGCACGGCCGTCCTGCACGGCCCGGTCGAGACGGTGTACGCCGTGCTCAACGACCCCGCCGTGCTCGTGCGGACCATCCCCGGCTGCGAGCGGCTCGAACAGGCGGGCGCGGACGCCTACCGGGCGACGGTCACCGCCGGGGTGGCGTCGATCAAGGGCTCGTTCTCCGGCGCGATCCGCCTGAGCGATCAGCGGCCGCCGCACTCGCTGGTGCTCTGTGCGTCCGGGGCGGGCGCGCCCGGCACCGTGTCGGCCGACGTCACGGTCACGCTCGCGGAGAACGGCGACGGCACGACGCTGCTGTCGTACGACGCGGACGCGGTGGTGGGCGGCATGATCGGCGGGGTCGGTCAGCGCGTCCTCGCGAGCGTGGCGAAGAAGACGGCCGGCGAGTTCTTCTCGGCGGTGGACGCGGTGCTCACCGGCGAGCCCGCGCCGGTGGCGGCACCGCCGCCCGTGCAGGTGCCGGTACGGGTGCCGGTACAGGCGCAAGCTCCCGCACCGGCACCGGTGGGCGCGCCGCCGGCAGGCACACAGCCAACGGCCACGCCGGAACCGGCAGGCACCCAGGCGGCGGGCGGGCAGCCGCAGCCGAGTACGCAGCCGTTGGTCTACACCCGGCCGCCGGCACCCGCGCCCGCCGGCCAACGGTCGGCTCGTGACCTCGTCCTGGGACTGGTGTCCGGTGCGGGCGTCACGTTGCTCGGCGCGCTGGTCGGTGGCCTGCGGCCCGACGGCGACTTCGCGCTGGGTGTGACGGCGGGCGCCGGCGTCGCGTTGCTGGGCGCGGTGGTCGGCGGCCTGGTAGCGGGCCGTCGCTGAGCGAGGGAGGACCGACTGTGCGCGCATTCACGGCGGCGGCGGTGCAGATCGCACCGACGCCCGGTCCGCTGACCGCCGAGTCGGTCACGGCGAACGTGGCCAGATGCGTCGAGTACCTGCACCGCTGCGTCGACGCCACCGGCGCAGAACTGGTGGTGCTGCCGGAGACGGCCACCACCGGGTTCACCCCGGGCCGGTCCGCCGATGAGCTGTGGGATCTGCTCGGCAGCCCGCTCACCGAGCCGATGCAGCAGGCTGCGGCGCGGTTGTCGGTGCACGTGGTGGTGGGCAGCTACGCGCGCGGCGAGTCGCGCGGCGAGGTCTACAACGAGGCTTGTCTGATCGGCCCGTCCGGCGACGTGCTGGGGACCTACCGCAAGACCCACCTCTTCGCCGGCGAGGACCGGTCCGGTGGCGGCTGGGTGACCCCGGGCGACGAGGCCGTCGTGGTCGACACCGACCTGGGCCGGATCGGCATGATCATCTGCTTCGACGGCGACTACCCCGAGCTGGCCCGGGTGCAGGCCGTCCTCGGCGCCGAGGTGATCTGCCGGCCGTCGGCCCTGCTGCGCTCGGCCGACATCTGGGAATTGACCAACCGGGCGCGCGCCTACGACAACCACGTCTTCGTGGTCGGCGCCAACGCCACCGGGGTCGACCCGGCCGGCGTCCTCTACTTCGGCAATTCGATGATCGTCACCCCGATCGCCGAGGTGGTCGCCCGCGCCGCGTCCCACGAGGGCTGGGTCAGCGCGCGCCTCGACCCGGACACGGCGTTGGCGTCGCTGACGCCCGGCTCGAACGTGCCGCAACGCTTCGATCACCTCGCGGACCGCAACCTGGCCTTCATCGAGCGACACCTCGACGTGCTGGCCCGTCCGGCACGCACCAGGTTTCCGCACTCCAGCGAATGAGTGTTGGCAACTGTTGACGACGTGCGGCGCCGTCGGCGTCGGTTGAATGCTCGCCCAGGACGTCAGAAAGGACGGCACCATGGCGGAGCGACGTCGCCGCGTCAGAATCGGCATCGACACCGGTGGCACCTTCACCGACGTGGTGGCCTTCGACGAGGACAGCGGCGAGCTGTTCACCACGAAGACTCCCTCGACACCGGCCAACCCCGCCGAGGGCTTCATGACCGGGCTCGACAAGGTCCTTCCCGGTGCCGGCGTGGAGATCCTCGCGGTGTGCCACGGCACCACCGTCGCCACCAACCAGCTACTCGAGGGCAAGATCGACCAGATCGGTTTCCTCACCACCGAGGGGTACGAGTTTCTCCTGGAGATCGCCCGGCAGAGCGTGCCGGACGGCTACGGCAACAGCTACTTCTGGGTCAAGCCGCCCCGGATCGTGCCGGCCGGCCTGGTGAAGACCGTCGGCGGTCGGCTGGACCACACCGGCGCGCAACTGCGGCCGTTCGACGAGGACGGGGCGCGCACGGCGGCCAGGTGGTTCGCCGAGCAGGGGATCGACACGATCGGGGTCTGCTTCCTTCACTCGTACGCGAACCCCGCTCACGAACTGCGGATGCGCGAGATCCTGGCCGAGGAGCATCCGGACGCGGTGGTCTCGCTCTCCTGCGAGGTGCTGCGCGAGTACCGGGAGTACGAGCGAGCGATGACCACCTTGATCGACGCAGCCGTCAAGCCCCGGGTGGCCCGCTATGTCACGAGTATCCGGCAGCGGTTGGGCTCGACGCCGTTCTACATCATGAAGTCCAACGGCGGGGTGCTCTCCGCCGACGAGGTGACGAAGCAGCCGATCACCACGGTGCTCTCCGGCCCCGCCGCCGGCGCGCTCGGCGCGGCGCTGGTGGCCCGCACGGCCGGTTTCGACCGGGTGCTGACCCTCGACGGTGGCGGTACGTCGACCGACGTGTCCGTGGTGCAGGACGGCGAACCGACGCTGACCACCGAAGGCAGCGTCGGCGCGTACCCCTCGAAGATCACGATGATCGACGTGGTCACGGTCGGCGCCGGCGGCGGCTCGGTGGCCTGGCTGTCCCGCGAGGGCGCCCTGAAGGTCGGCCCCCGCTCGGCCGGCGCGGACCCCGGACCGCTCTGCTACCGCCGGGGCGGCTCGGAGCCGACGGTGACCGACGCGCACGTGGTGCTCGGCCGGATCCCGCCGCATCTGCTCGGCGGTGAGGTGCCGCTCGATGTCGACGCGGCCCGCGACGGGCTCGCGACCCTCGGCACCAAGCTGGGCCTGAGCGTGCCGGCGACGGCGAACGGGATCCTGGAGATCTCCGCCTGGAACCAGGCGAACGCGCTGCGTCAGATCACCGTCAAGCGGGGGCTGGACGTACGCGACTTCGCCCTGGTGACGTTCGGCGGGTCGGGGTCGCTGCTGCTCTGCCGGCTCATCGACATCCTCGGGCTGCGCGCCGTCGTGGTGCCCCGCAACCCGGGCAACCTGTCCGCGTTCGGACTGCTGACCGTCGACGTCAAGAACGACTACGTGCAGACGTACGTGGCGCGGCACCGGTCGCTCGACATCGACGCCGTACGCGTTCACTTCGACGCGCTGACCCGGCGCGCGGCGGAGGCGCTCGACGCCGAGGGTTTTCCCCGCGACCAGCACGGCTACCTGCGCTCGGCGGACCTGCGCTACTACGGGCAGGCGTTCGAGGTCCGGGTCCCGGTCGGGGACCTCGACCCGGACGGCGTGGTCGCGGCGTTCCACGACGCCCACGAGCGGGTCTACGGCTACTGCTTCCGGGACAAGCCGGAGCAGCAGGTCGAGTGGGTGAACCTGCGGGTGACCGGCATCGGCCCGATCCGGCGACCGACGCTGCCGGTGCTGGCGGACGGCCCGGCCGCCACGCCCACCTTCCGGCCCGTCTGCTTCCACGGTGACGAGTACGCGCGGACCCCCGTGTACTGGCGTGACGACCTGAGCCCCGGGGCGACGGTGCGGGGCCCGGCCGTGATCGAGGAGTACGGCTCGACCGTTCCGCTGCATCCCGGTTTCAGCGCGACGGTCGACCGGTTCGGAAATGTGGTGGTGAGCAGATGAGCGTGGATCCGATCGTGCTGGAGATCGTCGAGGGCACGCTGGCCTCGATCGAGCGGGAGGTGGAGACGGCGATCGGCCGCACCGCCCGGTCGCCGATGATCCGTGACGCGCACGACTTCCGCGCCGGCATCCACGACCGACGGCTGCGCAAGCTCACCGGCCGCTCCTACTCGGCACTGGTGCACCCGGTGGCCCGGGACTACCCGCCCGAGACGATGCACCCGGGAGACGTGTTCTTCCACAACGACGTGTACCTGTCCGAGGGCGGCATCGGGCACCTGCCCGACCTGTGCGTCACCGTGCCGGTGTTCCACGACGGCACGGTCGTCGCGTTCGTGCAGGCGTTCGGCCATCACGACGACATCGGCGGCGGCTGCCCGGGCTCGATGCCGTCCGGCGCGACCAGCGTCTACGAGGAAGGGCTGATGGTGCCGCCGATCCGGCTGTGGGACGCCGGGGTGCCCAACGAGGCGGCGCTCAAGATCATGACCCGGAACTCGCGCATGCCCGACTCCCTCTCCGCCGACCTCGACGCCGAGTGTGCGGCCTGCCTGATGGGCGCGCGGCGCCTCGCCGAACTGTTCGAGCGGTACGGCCGGGCGACGGTCGAGGCGTGCTTCGACGCGATCGTCGACAAGACCACCGAGACGTACCGCCGCGAGATCCTGGCGAAGATCCCGGACGGCACGTACGTCTGGGAGGACTACGCCGAGCACGACGGCGTCGACCCGCCCCGGCTGCACACGCAGCGGATCACACTGACCAAGGTCCCGGACCGGCTCATCATCGACTTCACCGGCACCTCGCCGCAGGCCAAGGGACCGATCAACCACTGCGGCGACTACGCCGACGGCAACTTCCTCAAGAAGTGGCTCGCCCCGATCCTGCGCAACCTCGCCGACACCCCCGAGCGGATGGCCGAGCTGGACGTCAACGAGGGGGTCGTGCCGCTCATCGAGATGCGCTTCCCGCCGCCCGGGACGCTGCTCACGCCGGTCTTCCCGGCCCCGACGAACGCGCGGACGTTCGTCATCCTGCGCCTGCTCGGGGTGCTCGCCGGCGTACTGGCGAAGGCGGTCGACGGCCGAATGCCGGCCGACCAGGAAACCATCAGGTACACCGGGGTCTACGGCACCGACGCGGAGGGCAACCCCTACCTGATGCGCGAGGTGCTGGGTGGCGGCTCGGGCGGGCGGTACTACGCCGACGGCGAGGACACCATCCACGTCGTACCCGACTCGCGCAACATCCCCGTCGAGTTCGCCGAGTCCCGCTGGCCGTTCGTCGTGGAGCGGCTGGGCCTGGCCGTGGACTCCGGCGGCCCGGGCCGGCACCGGGGCGGCCTCGGCTACGACAAGCACATCCGGATGCTGCGCCACGCCAACTTCATGTCCATCGCCGACCGGTCGATGCTGTCCTGCTGGGGCGTCAACGGCGGGCGCGCCGGACGCCCGTTCAGCGTGGTGGTGGACCCGGGCGGGCCGAACGAGCGGGAGATCGACGCGCTGGCCGACGCCGAGCCGGTCCGGGCCGGCGAGGTGATCCGGATCCGCACCACGGGCGGCGGCGGTTGGGGTGACCCGTTGACCCGTCCGTACGACGCGGTGGCCCGGGATGTGGCCTGGGGCAAGGTGAGCGCCGCCGGGGCCCGCGCGGACTACGGGGTGGTCATGGACGGTGGTCGGGTCGATGTCGCCGCCTCCGACGCGCTGCGCGCCGAACTGGCGGGCCGGCGCAGCGGCGACGAGCCGTTCTTCGACCGGGGCCCGGGCTATGCCCGGCTCTCCGGTGGGCGCACCTGCGCGGAGGTCGATCGGCGGTGACCTCGTCGGCCCGGGACCTGATCGCTGCCACCATCGACCCCGGCACCTGGGAGTCCTGGGACGAACCGGTCGCCGTACCGGGGTCGCTGCCGCCGGGCTACCGCGAAGCCCTGTCCGCGGCGCGACGCCGGACGGGCCTCGACGAGGCGGTGACGACGGGCGCCGGCCGGCTCGCCGGTCGTCCGGTCGCCGTGGTCGCCGGCGAGTTCGGCTTCCTCGGCGGCTCGATCGGCGTCGCCGCGGCCGAGCGGCTCACCCGGGCGATCGAACGGGCGACCGCGCGGCGGATCCCGCTGCTCGCCGCTCCGGCGAGCGGCGGTACCCGGATGCAGGAGGGCACGGTCGCTTTCCTGCAGATGGCGAAGATCAGCCAGGCGATCATCGCGCACAAGGCCGCCGGGCTGCCGTATCTCGTGTATCTGCGGCATCCGACGACCGGGGGCGTCTTCGCGTCCTGGGGTTCCCTCGGGCACCTGACGGTCGCCGAGCCGGGCGCGCTCATCGGTTTCCTCGGCCCGAGGGTGCACGAGGCGCTCACCGGCTCACCGTTCCCGGAGGGTGTGCAGACCGCCGAGAACCTGCACCGGCACGGCCTGGTCGACGCGGTTCTCGCCCCGGATCAGGTGGCGCCGGTGGCCGCGAGAGCCCTTGCCACCATCTGCGCGCCGCGGCGCATCGCCGGCGGACCAGCGCCGGCGGACGACCTACCGGAAGCCCCGCCCGCCTGGGAGGTCGTCCGACGGTCCCGGCGCGCCGGCCGGCCCGGCACCCGCGCCCTGCTCCGGAACGCCGCCCGTGGGGTGGTGCCGCTGCATGGCACGCAGAGTGGCGAGACGGGCACCGGAGTGATCGTCGCGCTGGCCCGGTTCGAGGCGGCGCCCGCGGTCGTCGTCGGCCACGACCGGCGCGACAGCCCGCTCGATCCCGCCGGCCTGCGAGCCGCCCGGCGCGGGCTGCGGCTCGCCGCCGAGCTGGACCTGCCCGTGGTCACCGTCATCGACACCCCGGGTGCGGCACTGTCACCGGAGGCAGAGGTGGGCGGCCTGGCCGGGGAGATCGCTCGTTGCCTCGCCGATCTCGTGACGCTGCCGGTCCCGACGCTGTGTGTGCTGCTCGGCCAGGGCAGCGGCGGCGGAGCGCTCGCCCTGCTGCCGACCGACCGGGTCATCGCCGCCGCCCACGGCTGGCTCTCGTCGCTGCCGCCGGAGGGCGCCTCGGCGGTCCTGTACCGCACCACCGTGCGCGCGCCGGAGGTCGCCGACGCGCAGGGCATCCGCGCCGTGGACCTGCGGGCGCACGGCATCGTGGACCGGATCGTCGCCGAGCGGGACGACGCCGCGGACGAGCCACCGGCGTTTCTCGACCGGCTGCGCGCGGTGATCGCCGCCGAGCTGGTCACCCTGCTCGACGCCGAGCCGGCGCAGCGGCTCAACGCCCGCCGGGCCCGGTATCGCCGGCTCTGAGGGAAGGCCGGTGCCACCATCTGCCGAAGTTCGGCGCGCCGTTCGGCGAATCTTGCCCATGCGCGGTGGGCACCGGATTCCTACAGTCCATCCGTGCGGATACTCGTCGCCCTGGGTGGCAACGCGATGACCTCGCCGGACGGCCTCGCCCGTCCCGAGGACCAGATTGCCGCCGTCCAGCGCGCCGCCCGGCGGATCGCCGAGGTCATCGCGACCGGCGCCGAGGTCGTCGTCACGCACGGCAACGGACCCCAGGTCGGCAACCTGCTGGTCAAGAACGAGCTGGCCGCTCCGGTGGTGCCGCCGGTGCCGCTGGACTGGTGTGGCGCACAAACCCAGGGCACCCTCGGTTTCATTTTGCTCAACGCACTGACCGAGCAGTCGCGGAGGCCGGTTGCCGCACTGGTGAGCCGTACCCGCGTCGACCCGGACGATCCGGGCTTCGCCCACCCGAGCAAGCCCGTCGGGCGCTACCTGCCAGGGGACGAGGCGCGGGTGATGATCAATCACGGCCAGGTGTGGCAGGACCGCGGCGACCGGGGCTGGCGGCGGGTGGTGGCCTCACCCGAACCGGTCGAGGTGCTGGACGCTCCCGCGGTGGCCACGCTGCTGGCTGCCGGGTTCGTGGTCATCGCCGGCGGTGGCGGCGGCATCCCGGTCGTGCGGGACGCCGACGGTACGCTGCGCGGAGTCGAGGCAGTCATCGACAAGGACCTCAATGCCGCGCTGCTCGGCCGGGCGATCGGGGCGAGCGTCCTGGTGATAGCCAGCGACGTCGACGCCGCGACCGTCGGCTGGGGCACCGCCCGGGCCCGGCCGCTGGGTACGGTCGGCGCCGCCGAACTGCGCGGGTACGCCGCCGACGGGCACTTCGCCGCCGGCTCGATGGGGCCGAAGGTCGAAGCGGCCTGCCGGTTCGTCGAGCGGGGCGGCGACCGCGCGATGATCTGCTCCCTGGACCGCATTGCCGAGGCGGTGGCCGGCCGGGCCGGCACCGTCGTAACCGCGAAATACGAGAGGTGACCGCTGTGCCACAGCCCATCGAAGTCCGCAAGCTGCCGATCAAACACGTCTCCGACGCGTCCGGGCTGACCGAGCTGATCGACGCCGGGGTGCTCGACGCCGACCGGGTCGTCGCCATCATCGGCAAGACCGAAGGCAACGGGGGCGTCAACGACTACACCCGGATCATCGCCGACCGGGCGTTCCGCGAGGTGCTGGTCGCGCGGGGCAACCGGTCGGCCGAGGAGGTGGCGGGCGTACCCATCGTCTGGTCGGGCGGCACCGACGGCGTCATCTCGCCGCACGCCACCGTCTTCGCCACGGTGCCCGCCGGCTCGGTCGAGCCGACCGACGAGCCGCGGCTGACCGTGGGCTTCGCGATGAGCGAGCCGATCCTGCCCGAGGAGATCGGCCGGCGCGGCATGATCGAGAAGGTCGCGACCGCCGTCACCGAGGCGATGGAGCGGGCCGGGATCAGCGACCCCGCCGACGTGCACTACGTGCAGACGAAGACGCCCCTGCTGACCATCCACACGATCCGCGACGCGAAGAGCCGTGGCAAGGACGTCTGGACCGAGCACACCCACGAGTCGATGGACCTGTCCAACGGGACGACGGCACTGGGCATCGCGGTCGCGCTCGGCGAGATCAAGATGCCGGAGGACGAGGCGGTGCTGCACGACCGTTCGCTCTACTCGTCGGTCGCGAGCTGCTCGTCCGGGGTCGAACTGGACCAGGCGCAGGTCGTCGTGGTCGGCAACGCGCGGGGCATCGGCGGCCGGTACCGCATCGGCCACTCGGTGATGCGCGACGCGCTCGACGCCGACGGCATCTGGGCCGCGATCCGCGACGCCGGCCTGGACCTGCCGGACCGCCCGCACCACAGCGACCTCGGCGGGCGGCTGGTCAACGTCTTCCTCAAGTGCGAGGTGTCCTCCGACGGAATGGTGCGGGGCCGGCGCAACGCGATGCTCGACGACTCCGACGTGCACTGGCACCGACAGATCAAGTCCTGCGTCGGCGGGGTGGCCGCCGCGGTGACCGGCGATCCGGCCGTGTTCGTGTCGGTCTCCGCAGCGCACCAGGGCCCGGACGGTGGCGGCCCGGTCGCCGCGATCGTCGACCTCGGTTCCGAGCCGACCGGATACGTCACGCCGTGACCGCCGCCGTCGCCCCGCACTGGTCGGCGCATCTCGCGCCCGGTGCCGACGCGGACCTGAGCCTCGGCACCACCCTGCCGGGCGCGTGGACCGCCCGCTGGGCCGCCGCTCCGCGCGCCGAGGTCGTCGCGACCCCAGCCGGGCGGATCGTGACCGCCGCCGAGCTCGAACAGCTCACGGCGGAAGCGGCCGGCCGCTACGCCGCGGCGGGCCTCGCGCCCGGCGACCGGCTCATGGTGTCCGCCGGACCGAGCGTGGAGCTTGTCGTCGCCTACCTCGCCGCGCTGCGGTACGGGCTGACCGTGGTGCCGGCCAACACCGCGTACACCCCCGTCGAGCTGGCGAACCTGGCCGCCGACTCGCACCCGGCGCTCGCCGTGCTCGACGATGTCAGCCGCGCGCCCGGCATCCCGTCGACCACGCCGGACCTCGGCGCGCTGCCGGCCTCGCAGGCGACCCCGGTCGATCGGGTCGGGCCGGCGGACCCCGCACTGCTCGTCTACACCTCCGGCACCACCGGCCGGCCCAAGGGTGCCGTGCTGACCCACGCCAACCTGTTGGCCAGCGCGCACGCGGTCCGGCTGGCGTGGCGCTGGACTCCCGAGGACCGGCTGGCGCTCTCGCTGCCGCTGTTCCACATCCACGGGCTCGGCGTCGGGCTGCACGGCACGCTCGTCGCCGGTGGCTCGCTCCTGCTTCTGCCCCGCTTCGAGCCGGCCGCGGTCGCCGACGCGGTCGACAGCGGCTGCACCATGTTCTTCGGGGTGCCAACCATGTACCACCGGCTCGCCGAGTCTCCGCGGCTCACCGCGCTGCGCGGGCTGCGGCTGGCGGTCAGCGGATCGGCCCCGCTGCCGGCCGAGCTGCACGACGCGATCCGCGAGCGCACGGGCCAGCAGATCCTGGAGCGCTACGGCATGACCGAAACGATCATGCTGGTCTCAAACCCGTACGACGGACCGCGCCGTCCGGGCACGGTCGGGCTGCCGCTGCCCGGAGTGTCGGTACGGCTGGCCCCTCGCGCGGGCGGCACCACCGAGATCGAGGTGGCCGGACCCAACGTCTTCGGCGGCTATCTCGACCGCCCGCAGGCGACCGCGGAGGCGTTCACCGCCGACGGCTGGTTCCGCACCGGCGACCTGGGCGTCCTCGACCACGACGGGTATCTGCGGATCAGCGGTCGGGCCAAGGAACTCATCATCACCGGCGGGTACAACGTCTACCCGCGGGAGGTCGAGGAGACGCTGCGGGCCCATCCCGGGGTCGCCGACGCGGCGGTCGCCGGGATGCCGTCGGCGGAGTGGGGAGAGATGGTCGTCGCCTTCGTCGTGCCGGCCGGCGTCGTCGACACGTCGCGGCTGGAACGGGAGCTGACCGAGTGGTGCGAGGCGCGGCTGGCGCCGTACAAGCGCCCCCGCGCCTGGCGCTGGATCGATGCCGTGCCCCGGAACGCGCTCGGGAAGGTGCTCCGCCGCGAGCTGTCCGGAGGAGGATGACCGGCCCTCGGGCGCGGGCCGTCGCCCGATGGCGAAGCGACCCGGCCGGCCGCGCCGCCGGGCGCCACCCGCCGGGATGTGGGGCGGACGAGCGGGTGCACCCGGCTTCAACCGGCCAGGGCCGCGACCGTCCGGGCCAGGGACTCGCCGAGCGGGGTCGGCTCGATCCCCAGGGCAGCGGTGGCGGCGGTGGAGTCCATCACGAACGGCCGGTCGAACTGGTACGCGGTCTCCCGCAACTCCCGGGCCATCGGGTTGGCCAGCCCGCCGAGCCAGAGCACCGGGTAGGGCATCCGGGCCAGCCTCGGCGCGGGCGCCCCGACCAGGGCCGCCGCGCGGGCGGCCAGGTCCCGCATCGGCACGGCGGGCACGCTGGGCACGTGCCAGGCCCGTCCCCAGGCCCGCTCGTCGGTCGCGGCGGCGACCAGGGTGCGGGCGACGTCGGGAATGTACGTCCAGGTGTGCGGCGCGTCCCAGTCGACCGGCAGGAACACCCGCTGCCCGGCGAGCACCCGGGGCAGCACCATCATGGCCAGCGAGGTCCCGCCGACGCCGACGTAGTCGGAGCCGCGTACCTCGGTGACCCGGGCCCGACCGGCCCGGTGCGCGGCGAGCGCGTCGGTCCACATCCGGTTGCGCACCCGCCCCTTGGTGCCGGTGGCGGCGAGCGGTGTCGCCTCGGTCATCGGGCCGTCGGCCGGCCCGTACCCGTAGAGGTTGCCGACCGTGGCGAGCACCGCGCCGGTCCGCTCCGCCGCGGTGAGCAGCGCGGCGGCCAGCGGCGGCCAGTCCACCGGCCACCGGTGGTACGCCGGGTTGGCGCAGTTGTGCAGGGCGACGGCGTCCTCGGTGAGCGCGCTGAGCCGCTCGGCGTCGGCGGCGTCGGCGGCGATCCGCTCGACCGCCGGGTGCTCGGGGCCGGTGCCGCGCCGGGTCACCAGCCGCACCCGGTCGCCGCGCTCGGCGAGGATACGGGCGGTGGCGGTGCCGACCGGGCCGGCGCCGACGATCACGTGCAGGGACATGAGGTCCACCCTTCGAAGCAGAAGTCTTTTTCGAGAGCACCGCTCTCGCAACAGAGCATGCACCCCCGGCCGACCCGCCGTCAAGAGCACTGCTCTCGGTTTTGATTGGCGCTCTCATCCGTGGCAGAGTGGAGGCATGGTCGCTCCCTCGCTCCGCGCCCGGGTCCGAGCCGGCATGATCGACGAGATCAAGGCGGTGGCCCGCCGTCACCTGGCCACCGACGGCGCGAATCTCTCCCTGCGCGCCGTCGCCCGCGACATGGGCATGGTCTCGTCGGCGATCTACCGCTACTTCCCCAGCCGTGACGACCTGCTCACCGCGTTGATCCTGGAGGCGTACGAGGCGCTCGGCGAGGTGGTGGAGGCGGCCGACGCCGCGGTCGACCGGACCGACCTGCGCGGACGCTGGCACGCCGCGTGCCGGGCGGCCCGCACCTGGGCGCTCGACCACCCGGCCGAGTACGCCCTGCTCTACGGCAGCCCGGTACCCGGGTACGCGGCCCCCGCCGACACGGTCGCCCCGGCCCAGCGCCCCCCGCTCATCCTGGTCGGCATCCTCCGCGACGGGGTCACCGACGGCCGGATCGACCCGCCCGACGAGGACCTGCCCGAACCCCTGCGGGCCGACGTGGCCGAACTCGGCGCCCTGCTCTCCGTCGACCTGCCCCCGGCGCTGCTGGCCCGGGGCATGGCCGGCTGGACCCAGCTGTTCGGGCTGATCAGCTTCGAGCTCTTCGGCCGGATCAACCCGACGCTGCCGCACCGCGACGAGTACTTCGACCACCAGACCGGGCTGATGGCCGACCTGATCGGCCTGCCCGCGCAGGGGTGACTCAACGGTCCGACGGCGCCGGGGCGGCCGGAACCCGGGCCGGAGCTCGCGGCCAGGGTGGGTCCGCCGTCGGCGGCCCGGTACCAACCGCCCGGCCCGCCAGGCCAGCAGGAGGCCGGGCATCGCCGCCAGCAGCGCGAGGAGCGCGGCGGTCGCCGCATACACCGGCCGCCCGTAGAGCCACCCGACCGCCGGCAGCGCGGTGAGCGCAGGGGTCAGCCCGGTCGCCGGCAGCATCTCGGCGAACCACCGCCCCGGCACGTCCTGCGCGGCGAGCGCGACCAGCGAGAGGACCAGGACCACCAGGACGACGAGGAGCATGAGCGGGGTGGCGGCGAACGACAGCAGGCCGTCGAGATCGAGCCAGATGACGGCCAACAGCGGGACCGAGCACGCCCCGACGGCTCCGAGCGTTACCGGCACCCAGGTCGGCCCCCCGGCCCGTCCGGCCGCCCGGAGGGCACCCACCACCGGCACCAGGCAGACCAACCAGGCGAGCAGGGCCACCACGCGCCGGACGTCGTCGGGCCGCTCCCCGGGAGTCGAACGGCCGAGCGGCAGCGGAGCGTTGGACCTGCCGGTGGCACCGACCAGGCCCACCCGCTCCCACCGGCCGTCCGAGTGCCGAAGCGCGAAGCCGTCGGCACCGTTCGCCACGAGCACCGCGTGCCCGCCCCCGACATCCAGTACGGCCAGGCTGCGGGAGCTGAGCAGGTCGAGCGGCATCCCGGGGTGGTGCCGGCTGAGCAGGTACCGCTGCGAGTCGGTGACCTCCCAGGCCAGCCGCCAGGAGCGACCACCGTCGTCGCTGCGCTCCACGCGGATCCGCCCGTCCACCACCCGATAGCAGAGGCCCGGCGTGGCGGTGGAACACGCCTGGCGGTCAGGGGCGTCCGCCGGCCCCTCGGCCATCCGGGAGCGGTACTCCGGGGCGGCATCGTGCCAAGTCGATCCCACGTCGTCGCTGATCCGCCAGGAGATGGCCAGGTCGGCCCGGCCCGGCTCGGCCGACCAACCGGCGACCAACCGGCCGTGCTCGACCTCGGCCGACACCGCCTGGTGGTACTGGACCGCACTGGTGGCAGCCACCCCGAACACGGCCAGCGGCAGCACCACGAGCAGCCGCAGGAGCCGGGCCGAGCGGTGCCGTACCGGATCCCGGCGGGCCCGCCGCCAGACCCACACGGCGAGCGCGAGCACCGGCAGCACGAGCAGGTCGGTGGGATCGGCGCGGACCAGTGACGGGCCGCTGACGGCACTCCACACGCCCGAGACCGCCCGGGCGGCGCCCGGCTCGGCCTTGACCGCGGTGAACCCCAGCCCGACCAGGATGACGGCGCCCACCGCCGCCGTCGGGGCGGGCAGCCGGGGCACCAGCAGCGTGCCGAGCACCGCGACCAGTGGCGGGGCGACCAGCAGGCCGGTGGCGTCGCTGAGCTTGCCGGTCAGCGTCCCGGGAAAGGCCGCCTTCAGCACGTGGTCGTTGAGCAGCAGCACGACCAGGGCCAGCACGGACGCCGGATGCCCCAGCCAGGCGAGGGTGGCGCGGGCCCCGTCGCGCGGGGTGACGGCCGAGGGTGGCATCCGTCCACCATGGCCGGGGCCGGTGTCGATCCGGCCACGTCTTGGTGTGGATGAGGGATCAGGTGCCGTCGGAGGAGTGCCCGGGGAAGAGGTGGGCGGTGGGGTCGATGGCGACCGCCGCGTTGTTCACCGCCGTCGCCGCCTCGCCGAACCCGGTGGCAATCAGCCGGACCTTGCCCGGGTACTCGGTGATGTCACCGGCCGCGAAGACCCGGGGCAGGTTGGTGGCCATCGAGCTGTCCACCACGATGTGCCGGCGGTCGAGCCGCAGGCCCCACTCGGCGAGCGGTCCCAGGTCGGCGGTGAAGCCGAGGGCGGCGACCACGGTGTCCGCCGGCAGCGTCTCCACCGTGCCGCCGCGGACCGCTATCTCGGCGCCGGTGACCCGGTCCTCGCCGTGCAGCCGGGTCACCTCGGCGTTGACCACCATCCGGACCGGCAGGGCCCGGACCCGGGCCACGGTCGAGGCGTGCGCCCGGAACTTCTCCCGCCGGTGCACCAGGGTCACCGACCGGGCGATCGGCGTCAGCGTGACCGCCCAGTCGAACGCCGAGTCGCCGCCGCCCACGATCAGCACGTCCCGGCCGGCCAACTCCTCCGGCTGCGGCACGAAGTAGACGATCCCGGCGCCCAGGAAGCTGTCGGCCACCGGCAGCGGTCGGGGCGTGAAGCTGCCCAGCCCGCCGGTCACCACCACCGCCCCGCAGGCGAGCTGCTCGCCGCCGGCCAGGCCCAGCACGAGCCGGCCGTCGGCGTGCGAGAGCTTCTCCGCCCGGGTGTCGAGCAGGTACCGGGGGTGGAAGGGCGCGGCCTGGGCGACCAGGTTCGCGACCAGGTCCCGCCCCTTGATCGCGGGAAACCCGGCGACGTCGAGGATGAGCTTCTCCGGGTACATGGCGGTCACCTGCCCACCCGGCTCGGGCAGCGCGTCGACCACGGCCACGGAGAGTCCGCGGAACCCGGCGTAGTACGCGGCGAACAGGCCGGTCGGACCGGCCCCGATCACGGCGACATCGACCTCGCGCATGGCGTACCGTCACTTTCGCCAACGGATCAACGCGTGTTGATCCCGACGGTAGGCCCCGGGTCGCCCCCGGGCAAGCACATCCCGGCTACGCGTCGACGCCCGGTCGCGGCATCGTGACGGTGGGCGAGCCATCGTGCTCCGGCTCCGGCAGCCCGACCCGGCGGCGCCGGAACAGGATCGCCGCGACGATCCCGCCGAGCAGTCCGAACAGGTGCCCCTGCCAGGAGATGCGCTCGTCGGTGGGGAGGATGCCGAGCAGTTGCCAGCCGTACAGCAGGCCGACCAGCAGCACCACCGCGAAGTTCCACCAGCTCCGCTCGACCACGCCCCGGGTGAGCAGGATGCCGAGGTAGCCGAAGATGACGCCGCTGGCGCCGACCACCACCGAGTTCGGCGAACCGGTGAACCACACACCGAGCCCGCTGATCAGGATGATCACCATGGTCGACCAGAGGAACCGGCGGGTACCGGCGGCCAGCACGAAGGTGCCGAGCAGGATCAGCGGGATGCTGTTGCTGTAGAGGTGGGTCCAGCCGGCGTGCAGGAACGGCGAGAAGATGACCCCGTCGAGGCCCTGGATCCGGCGCGGGATGATCCCGGCGGCGACGTCGAGGTTGGCGTGCAGCCCGACGTCGAGCGCCTCGATGAGGAACAGCAGCGGCACGACCGCGCACATCGCGACGAAGGCCCGGCCGAGGGAGGCGTAGAACGCCTCGGTGCCGAACCGTTGGGGATCGCCGCCCGTCGGGCCACCGCGCCAGGTCACGTACCAACAGCTATCAGCAATCAGGCCCGGCCGCCACCCGGGTGACGGGTTACCCCGGCAGACGCCGAAAGCGGGGTGTGTGTGGATCCCCACACACCCCGCTGCCGTCAACTTCCGATCAGTACCAGCCGCTGCTCTGCGAGTGCTGCCAGGCGCCGCACGGGTCGTCGTACCGGCCCTCGATGTAGCCGAGACCCCACTTGACCTGGGTGGCCGGGTTGGTCCTCCAGTCGTCGGCGACCGAGCCCATCTTGCTGCCCGGGAGCGCCTGCGGGATTCCGTACGCCCCGGAGCTTGCGTTGTATGCCTTGTGGTTCCAGCCGCTCTCCTTGGTCCAGAGCTTGTCCAGACACGGGAACTGGTCGATGCCGAAGCCCTCGTCCACCATGATCGCGCAGCCGATCTTGCGGTTGCCGCTGTACTCCTCGCAGGAGCTCGGGATCGGCCCGTCGTACGGCTTGGTCGCCGCCGCGGCCTCGCGCGCCTTCTTGCGGGACGCGGCGGCCGCCTCGGCCTCCTTGGCCCGCGCGGCGGCCTCCTTGGCCGCCTCGGCGGCCCGCAGCTTCGCCTGGTACTCGGCGGCGCGCTGCTTGGCGGACTCCATCCGGTGGTTGGCCTGCCGCTCGCGCTGGTACGCGTACTCCGCCTGGTCGACCTCGAGGCCGACCTGCGCGGTCAGGCCCTGCTGCTGGGTCTGTCGGTCTTCGCCCAGATAGAAACCGCCGGCGACACCCACGGAGAGCAGCGCGACAGCGGCCGTGCGGGCACCGAACCGGCTCCACAGCCGACTCACGAAGTGGTCCCTTCGTCGGGGGCAAGGACACGACGCGACGCGTGGCCGTCGATCGCCACGGCGGCGTCGTGAGCGCCCCGACCCCACGGTCGCAGCCGACGCACCGGCGTCCGTGGCCCTCCGCCCTACCGTGGCGAATGATGCCTGACGATCTCCCTGGTGCGCGGGCGCTCGATGCACACCATCGCGCACAGTGAGGCTGATGGGAAACCAACAGGCTTGATTGTGACCTGCACCACAAAGTGAAGGCCCTCAAATCGGGACAAGAACGTCAGCGAGTCGGGCTCAGAGCGGAACGTCCTCCAACAAATCTGTGACCATTGCGGCGATCGGAGAACGCTCCGAACGGCTGAGGGTGACGTGCGCGAAGAGAGGATGACCCTTCAACGCCTCGATCACCGCGGTCACCCCGTCGTGCCGCCCCACCCGGAGGTTGTCCCGCTGCGCCACGTCGTGGGTCAGCACCACCCGCGAACCCTGCCCGATCCGGGACAGCACGGTGAGCAGCACCCCGCGCTCCAGCGACTGCGCCTCGTCGACGATCACGAAGGCGTCGTGCAGGCTGCGGCCCCGGATGTGGGTCAGCGGCAGCACCTCCAGCAGGCCACGCGAGGTGACCTCCTCCAGCACGTTCTCGTGCACCACCGCGCCGAGCGTGTCGAAGACCGCCTGGGCCCAGGGGGACATCTTCTCCGACTCCGAACCCGGCAGGTAGCCCAACTCCTGGCCGCCGACGGCGTACAGCGGCCGGAAGACGATCACCTTCTTGTGCCGGCGGCGCTCCATCACCGCCTCCAGCCCGGCGCAGAGCGCCAGGGCGGACTTGCCCGTGCCGGCCCGGCCGCCCAGCGAGACGATGCCGATCGACTCGTCCAGCAGCAGGTCGAGCGCGACCCGCTGCTCGGCCGAGCGCCCGTGCACGCCGAACGCCTCCCGGTCACCCCGGACCAGTCGTACGGTCTTGTCGGGCAGCACCCGGCCGAGCGCGGAACCTCGCCCGGAGTGCAGCACCAGCCCGGTGTGGCAGGGCAGGCCCGCGGCGGCGTCCAGGTCCAGCGTCTCGCCCGCGTACAGCCGGGAGATCTCCTCCTCACCCAGCTCCAGCTCGGCCATTCCGGTCCAGGTCGGGTCGCTGGCCTGACCGTGCCGGTACTCGTCGGCCCGCAGGCCGACCGAGGCCGCCTTCACCCGCAGCGGCATGTCCTTGCTGACCAGGGTGACCTCGCGACCCTCGGCGGCGAGGTTCAGCGCCACGGAGAGGATCCGGGCGTCGTTCGATTCGGTGCGGAAGCCGGGCGGCAGCACGCCGTCGTCGGTGTGGTTCAGCTCCACCCGGAGGGTGCCGCCCTGGTCGTTGGCGGGGACCGGCCGGTCCAGCCGGCCGTGCTTCACCCGCAGCTCGTCCAGCATGCGGAGCGACTGCCGGGCGAACCAGCCGAGCTCGGGATGGTGCCGCTTCCCCTCCAGCTCGGAGATGACCACCAGCGGCAGCACCACTTCGTGCTCGGCGAAGCGGTGGAACGCGGCGGGGTCGGAGAGGAGGACCGAGGTGTCCAGGACGAACGCCGGACCGGCTGGTCGGGGCTCCTCGGTGCCGGCCGACGCGGCAGCCGCACGGCGGCTGCGGGTGGTCCGGCGGGTGGCGGCAGTCGCGGCCGGGGTCTGGTCGGCACCGGCGGGGGTACGGCGAGTGGTCACAGGCCTGCTCCGCGGATGGGCACCCGGCCACCCGAGTTCCGCCTCTTCCGGTGCCCGGTCGGACACGGGGTCGGATGCGGGCCCCGTGCGCGAGGTCGCAGGTCCGGGCTACCGGCTGGCCCGGGAAAACCCCGTGCCATGGCTAGACGCTAGCGGCAGTTCAGGCCATCGGCTAGTGCGGTGTTCACGAACGTTGGCCGGGTTGGCCGCCGTGTGGTTTCTGTCGTACCGGTGGTGTTGGGTGTTGGTCGTGCCTCGTCGTCGGGATCCGGGACTGCCTCGGTGTGCATCGCACGGCGCGGGTGGGCTTGCGGTTGACGCCGGGGCAGCGGGCCGGGCACCTTTGGCGAGTTGGATTCGACGGGTGCGCGGTCGGTGTTGCGCCGGTTCTCCGACGCGTGGTCCGGCGCGGCGAAACGCCGCCGCGACGGTGACGTGTCGGCGCGGTTCCCGCGCCGGCGGCGGGCGTTGATGCCGGTGCGTCGTTATCACGGCACGTTCACCCCTGGCGGGTGTCGGGTCCGGATCCCGGTGGCGAAGGGCGCCCCGCCGTTGTCGGTCAGGTTGGCGCGGGAGGTGCCGTATCCGGTCGAGCGGGTCCGCTCGGTCACGCTGCCGTGTGAGGGCGGCCGGCTGTTCCTCGACGTCACCGCGGACGTTCCTGTCGCCACCTATCCGTACGGTGCAGGGCCGGACCCTGACCGGGTGGCGGGCGTGGACCTGGGAATCATCCACCCGTACGCGGTGGCCGACGTTAGTGGACACC
>NZ_JBJZOG010000017.1:0-84164 GCF_047200535.1 Micromonospora mangrovicola
GCTGGGAGTACTTCGCATGCCCGCACCACGAAAGTTCGAGCCGCACTATCGGCGGATCATCGCCGATATCAGGGGACGCATCGCCTCCGGCGAGTGGCCGCCCGGCCACAAGCTGCCGTCCACCAAGGCGCTCGCCGACCTGTACGAGGTGGGCAGCCAGTCCACGGTCCGACAGGCGATCACGATCCTCATCGAGACCGGCGAGCTCTACGGCCATCAAGGCTTGGGCGTCTTCGTCGCCGACCGCTCCTCGTGACGGCCGGCCGGCGGCACACCTGCGGGTAGGCGTCGACGTGTCGGGCAGCCCGTACGCTGGGTGACCGTGGACCGTGTGATCTTCGGCCGCCCGTTGCGGAGCGTCGCCTTCGACGTGGCCGTCTCCGGGCTGGTGGCGCTCCTCGCCGTCGCCGGGATCGTGGCCCAGCCGGGCGGCGGGAAGGCCACCACGGTCGGCGTCCTGATGGCGCTGGTCCTGCTGTTCCGGCGTACCCACCCGTCGGCGGTGGCGGCCGGGGTGGCCGTCCTCGCCCTCACGCAGGTGATCGCCGGCTGGGGGCCGCTCGCCTACGACCTGGGCGTGCTGATCGCCCTCTACAGCGTGGTCAAGTACGCCCGGCTCCGCGACGGGATCGCCGCCGGGATCGGCGCGGCGGTCGGGGTGGTGCTGGCCGCCCTCCAGGTGCGCGGACCGACCCCCTGGTGGGCCGGCGCGCTGTGGTTCGGGACGGTCACCGTGGCGGTCTGGCTGGTCGGGCTGAACGTGCGCACCCGCCGGCTGTACGTGCTGAGCCTGGAGGAGCGGGCCGCGACGCTGGAACGGGAGCGGGAGGCCGAGGCCCGGGCCGCGGTGGCCGAGGAACGCACCCGGATCGCCCGGGAGCTGCACGACGTGGTCGCGCACAGCATGGCCGTGATGATCGTGCAGGCCGACGGGGTCCGGTTCACCATCGACCGGGACCCGGACACCGCCCGGGAGGCGGCCAAGGTGGTCGCGGACACCGGCCGGCAGGCGCTGGAGGAGATGCGGCGGCTGGTCGGCGTACTGCGGGAGCCGAGCCGGCCGGAGCCGGCGGCCCCGGCGGTCGCGACCGCCGAACCGGTGCACCGCCGGCCGGCGCTGGTCGAGCTGCCCGACCTGCTGGACCGCTTCCGCGCCGCCGGGCTGACGGTGGCCTGCGCCACCACCGGCGAGCCGACGCCCCTGCCGCCCGGCCTGGAGCTGACCGTCTACCGGGTAATGCAGGAGTCGCTGACCAACACGCTCAAGCACGCCGGTGTGGGCGCTTCGGCCGAGTTGAGCCTCGACTGGTCGCCGGCCGCCGTCGTGGTCCGGGCGGTGGACGACGGGCGCGGCAGGCCGGTGGTCCGCCCGACGCCGTCCGGCGGGCACGGCCTGGTCGGCATGCGCGAGCGGGTCGGGGTGTACGACGGCGGCCTCACCGCCGGCCCCACGCCGGCCGGGGGATGGCGGGTCGAGGCGCGGCTGCCGCTACCGTCGGCACCCGGCACCGAGGAGGAGGAGAAGCCGGCGTGAGCGTGCGCCTGGTGATCGTCGACGACCAGGCGCAGCCCGGCCATGATCCGCTGCGTGACGTGTTGCGGCATCTCGTGGTTGATGTCGTTGGCCAGCTCGATGAACCGGAACTGCCGGCCGAGCCGCCGCTTGACCTGTCAGGACAGATAGCACGGGTCGATCGGCAGGCAGGGCCCGCCCACCCCCGGCCCGGGCCGGAAGGGCAGGAAGCCGAAGGGCTTCGTCTCGGCCGCCTCGATCGCCTGCCACACGTCGATGTCGAGCTGGTGGGAGCGCATCGCCAGCTACCGCCCGCTGCCCAGCGCGCGACCGAGGCGGGAGACGACGGAAGGTATCCCGTTGGTCATCCTAAATGCCCTGGACGAGCTGTATGTCCGGACCCGGGGCCCGTGAGTCTCCTGGGACGTCCCGGCGGGGCTCAGTTGCCGGTGCCGGCCGGCTGCTGGCCGCCACCCCCGCCGCCGGTCCCCGCGTCGGCGCTGGTGGGGGTCGCCGGCGGCGTCGTCTCCTGGGTCGGCGGCGGCGTGGTGGCCGGTGCCGTGCTCGGTGCGCTGGGTGCGGGCGACGGATCCTCCGACTGGCTCGGCTCGGCGGACGCGCTCGGCGACGGGCTCGGGGTCGCCGAGCGCGACGCGGACGCCTTCGGCGACCCGGTGGGCCGGTACGGCCGGCCACCCGTGTCGGTCGGGGGCGCCTCGGTGGTGACGGAGACCTCGCCGATGCTGGGGGCGACCGGGTGGGACGTCGGCTGGATGGTGGTGGCCGGCGGATCGCCCGCGTTCTTCGCCGCGCCGAGCGCCGCGCCCAGCGCGGCCAACGCCACCAGGACCGCGGCCGCCGCACCCACCAGCGTCCCGCGGCGACCACGTCGCCCGGCCCGCGCGACCGTGGCCGGCCGGGTCGCCACGGTCAGGTCGTCCCGGGTGTGGGCCGGGCCGGCCGCGCCACGCAGCGCCACCGGCACCACGGCGGTCGGCGACTCCCCGATCGCCGCGCGGGCCGCCTCGGCCATCGCCGCGCCCGACGGGTGGCGGTCCGCCGGGTCCTTGGCCAGTGCCCGGGCGACCAGGTCGCGGACCGGCGGTGGGATCTCCGCCGGCAGCTCCGGCGGCGCGTCGTCGAGGTGCCGTACGGCCACCTGCAGCGGGCTGTCGCCGGTGAACGGCGGGGTGCCGGTGAGGCAGCAGTAGGCGACCGCGCCGAGCGCGTAGAGGTCGGTGGCGCCGGAGACGGGCCGGCCGGCGGCCTGCTCGGGGGCCATGTAGAGGGCGGTCCCGGGAACCGCGTTCGTGCTGGTGATGCTGGTCACGTTGGTCGAACGGGCCACCCCGAAGTCGACCAGGACGACGCTGCCGTCGTCCTGCACCAGCAGGTTGCTCGGCTTGACGTCCCGGTGCACGATGCCCCGGGTGTGCGCCGCCTGCAGGGCCTGCGCCACCTGCGCGACGATGGACATCGTCTCGGCGACCTCGAGGTGACCGGCCGCCTCGATCCGCCGGGACAGCGGCTCGCCCGCCACGAACTCCATGACCAGGTAGTCGGCCCGGCTGCCGTCGGGTAGTTCGTCCTCGCCGCAGTCGAAAACCTGCACGATGCCCGGGCTGCGCAGCGACGCCATGATTCGCGCCTCGGCGCGAAAACGGGCGATGAAGTCGGGGTCGGAGACCAGGGCGGGAAGGAGGATCTTCACCGCGACGTGGCGGCCCAGCACCAGGTCCGTGGCGCGCCAGACGTCCCCCATGCCGCCGGTGGCGACACGGTCATCCAGGCGGTACCGACCGCTGAGCACGACCTCCGAGTTCAACACCTCAATACCGTACCCAGAGCAGGCGCGAAGTATTTCCCGCGTTCTCCGCCGTCGCTGCCGGCGGGCGGCTCGCCGTCGATCGGCCGAACGGTCAACGGTCCGCGCGCCGATAGGCTGAGGGTGACGAGCCCGGTACATTCGGGTAGCAAATGCGTCCGTGGGTTCGTATGTCCGACTTCTGGGCTGCCGTTCCGGGACAGGAGGCTCCCGGAAGCGAGCCCCGGGTGGTCTTCGTTACACCGACGCGCCGCCGGAGCCCGTAGACATTTCTCACTCTTTTCCCGATGGATGTCGGCTTGTCGACCCGTCTGTCCGCTCCTAGCGTTGGCCCGGCTCTGGGCCGCCCCATGACGCCGGTACGGTATCTCCGCCGACGGCCGTACCAAGCGGCACATGTCCATACGCGCGTCCGCCCGCTTCGGCGGCGGTCGCCGATCAGGTCAGCGGGGGGCTGATGGTACGGGTGGAGGTCCGGTCGCCGGGCCTGCGGAACGTCGGTCCCGGCACCGGCGGGCGCCGGTCCGGGGAGTCGATGCGGCGGGAACGGCAGGTCCATGACCGGTGAGCTGAGCGAGGCGGTGGCCGCGGCGCAGGCGGGCGACGAGGCGGCCTTCCGGTTCCTCTACCGCAGCCTCCAACCGGGCCTGCTGCGCTACCTCACCGCGCTGGTCGGCGCGGACGCCGAGGACGTCGCCTCGGAGACCTGGTTGCAGATCTCCCGTGACCTGCCCAGCTTCACCGGCGGCGAGTTCCGCGCCTGGACCGTCACCATCGCCCGCAACCGGGCCATGGACCACCTCCGTCGGCAGCGCCGGCGGCCGTCCCTGCCGGTGCCGGTGCAGGCGCTCAGCGAGCTGGCCGGCGACGCCGACACCGCCGAGCGGGCCGGCGAGACGATCGGTACCGAGACGGCGCTGGCGCTGATCGCCACCCTGCCGCCCCGGGAGGCCGAGGCGGTGCTGCTGCGCGCCGTGATCGGCCTCGACGCCGAAACCGCCGGGCGGGTGCTCGGCCGGCGGGCGGGCGCCGTCCGCACCGCCGCGCACCGCGGCCTGCGTCGCCTCGCCGCGCTGCTGGAACGCTCAGACGTGGAACAGTCACCGGGCCGGGCCGGGGGAGGCACCCCGCCCCGCCCGCGTACCGGCCGGAGACGGCAGGCGCCGAACGCGCCGAAGGCCGAACCGGCGGACGGATGACGTGAGGGGAACCTGGATGACTTTTCGCCGGTCCGACGGACCCGCCGACCGGGCGGAGTCCGAGCGGCTGCTCGACGCGGCCCGCACCGGAGGTTCCCCCGCACCCGGGGCCGCCGACCCACTGGCCCACCTGCTCGCCGCGGCCGCCGCGCCGGCCAAGCCCGGTGAGTTGTCCGCGGAGGAGCAGGCCGTCGCGGCGTTCCGGGCGGCCCGGGCGAACCCGGCGCCGGCGCCCACGCCGCCCCGCCGACGCCGCATCCGCGTCGGCGTGGCGGCCTGGGCGGCCGGCCTCGCCGCCACCGCCACCGCCGGCGTCGCGTTCGCCGCCGTCAGCCTCGACCGCCCGGACCAGCCGACGTCGCCGCCGGCGCCGACCACGGCGGGCAGCAGCGGCGCGCCGTCGCGGTCCGCGGGCGGATCGCCGGGCGCCGGCACCTCCGGGCCCGCCGTCCCGCCGACTCCCGACCGCTCCGGGGGCCCCGGCCGGCCGGCGACCGTCGAGCAGCTCACCGGCCTGTGCCGGGCGTATCTAGCCAAGCCGGCCGGGCTGCGGGCCAAGTCGCTGGAAACCCCCGCCTTCGCCGACCTGGTCGCGGCCGCGGGCGGGGCCGAGCAGGTCGACGCGTACTGCGTCCAGCTCGTCGCCGACCCGGGTCTGAAGGACTCGCCCGGCCCGCGGGCCAGCCAGTCGCCCGCGGACGAGGCCGCGCCCACCTCGGCGCACCCCACGGGCAAGCCGGGCAGCGCGGGATGAGCCGCCGCCAGGCCACCGCAACCGGAACCCGGACAAAAATTCATCTCCTCGGCAGCGCGGGCTCCGTCTGCTAGACAGAAGATGGTGGAACCGTGGACGCCCGCCGGCGCCGGACGGCGTCCACGCCGACGGAGTCGTCGCCACCCCGGGGAGAGGAGCCGTCTCTTGGTGATGTCACCCGAGCTGGACCGGACCACCGTCCTGCGGGAAGAGGCCGCCGCCGTCGGGCACATCGCCAGGATCTGCTTCAAGACCGGCCCACCCACGCTGACCGGCGTCGAGCTGGAATGGACGGTGCACGACGCCGCGGACCCGACCCGCCCGGTCGACCGCGAGCGCCTGCGCCGGGCACTGGGGCGGCACAGCCCCCTGACCATCGACCCGACGAGCCCCGCCGAAGGGCTCCGGCACGGCGGCGCCGTGACCGTGGAGCCGGGCGGGCAGGTGGAGATCTCCTCCGCGCCGCGACCGTCGATCGCCGCGCTGATCCAGGCCACCACGGCCGACATCGCCGAACTGAGCGCCGCGCTGGACGCCGCCGGCCTCCAGTTGGGCAGCACCGGGATGGACCCGTGGCGAGCCCCGCACCCGGTCGTCGAGACCCCCCGCTACCAGGCCATGCGCTGCGTCTTCGACCGGCGTGGGCCGGCCGGCCGGGCCATGATGTACAGCACCGCGGGCCTGCAGGTCTGCCTGGACGCCGGCGAGCCTGAGCGGCTTGCCGAGCGGTGGGCGGCCGCGCACGCCGTCGGGCCGCCGCTGCTGGCCGCGTTCGCCACCGCCGACCGGCACGCCGGCCGGCGTACCGGATGGGTCTCCGCCCGGATGGCGGCCTGGCTGGCCATCGACCCGGCGCGGACCGGGCCGGTCTGGACTCCGGACCGCGCCGACCACGACCCGGTCACCGCCTGGGCCCGGTACGCGCTCGCCGCGCCGCTGCTCTGCGTGCGCGACGACGGCCCCGACTGGACCCCACCGCCCGGCGTCACCTTCGCCGACTGGCTGGCCGGCGCGCTGGCCCGCCCGCCGACCACCGAGGACCTGGAGTACCACCTCAGCACGCTCTTCCCGCCGGTCCGCCCGCGTGGCTACCTGGAGGTCCGCTACCTGGACGCCCAACCCGGCCGGGACTGGACGCTGCCGCTCGCGGTGCTGGCCGCGCTCTTCGCCGATCCGGCCACCACCCGCGATGCCCTCGCGGCCGCCACCCCGGTCGCCGACCGGTGGCACGCCGCGGCGCGCCACGGCCTGGGCGACCGCGCGCTGGCCACCACCGCGGCGTCCCTGTTCGACCTGGCCCTGGCGGCCCTGCCCCGACTGGACCTGCCGGCGGGGCTGCACGACGAGACGAGCCGAGGAATCCGGCGGCACCGCGCCGCCGCGGAAGGGAGACACCGGTGACGACGACCGAGCGGCCCGCGACCGGGAGCGAACAGCTGCGCAGCGTGATCGCGACGGAATTGGACCGCACCCGGGCCCGCACCGCGTCACTGACCGACGCGGTGGACGACGATGACCTCGTGCGGCAGCACTCCACGCTGATGTCCCCGCTGGTCTGGGACCTGGCGCACGTCGGTAACCAGGAGGAGCTCTGGCTGGTCCGCGACGTGGGCGGCCGCGAGCCGGTCCGCCGCGACATCGACGACCTGTACGACGCGTTCAAGCAGCCGCGCCGGGACCGCCCGTCGCTGCCCCTGCTGCCCCCGGCCGAGGCCCGCGCCTACGTGCGCACCGTGCGGGAAAAGGTCTACGACCTGCTGGACGGCATCCGGTTCGACGACCGGAAACTGGTCGAGGACGGCTTCGCCTTCGGCATGATCGTGCAGCACGAGCAGCAGCACGACGAGACCATGCTCGCCACCCACCAGCTGCGCGCCGGGGCGCCGGTGCTGGACGCGCCGCCGCCGCCCGAGCCGCGCGCGCGGGTCGGTGGCGAGGTGCTGGTGCCGGCCGGGCCGTTCACCATGGGCACCTCCACCGACCCGTGGGCCCTGGACAACGAGCGGCCGGCGCACACCGTCGACCTGCCCGCGTACGTCATCGACGCGGCACCGGTCACCAACGGGCAGTACCGCGCCTTCGTCGCCGACGGCGGGTACGACGAGTCGCGCTGGTGGAGCGAGGCGGGCTGGCGGCACCGGGTCGAGGCGGAGCTGAGCGCGCCGATGCACTGGCGTCGGGACGGGGACGGCTGGGCGTACCGCCGCTTCGGCCGCTGGTCCCCGCTGCGCGACGACGAGCCGGTCGTGCACGTCTGCTGGTACGAGGCGGAGGCGTACGCGGCCTGGGCCGGCAAGCGGCTGCCCAGCGAGGCCGAATGGGAGAAGGCGGCCCGCTGGGACCCGGCGACCGGCCGCTCCCGCCGCTACCCCTGGGGCGACGAGGACCCGACGGTCGAGCACGCCAACCTGAACCAGCGGCACCTGTGGCCGGCGCCGGTGGGCGCCTACCCGGCCGGCGCGTCGCCGCTCGGCGTGCACCAGCTCATCGGCGACGTGTGGGAGTGGACCTCGACCACCTTCCGCGGCCACCCCGGCTTCGTGGCCTTCCCCTACCGGGAGTACTCGGAGGTCTTCTTCGGCGACGAGTACCGGGTGCTGCGCGGCGGCTCGTTCGGCACCGACCGGTCGGCCTGCCGGGGCACCTTCCGCAACTGGGACTACCCGATTCGCCGGCAGATCTTCAGCGGTTTCCGCTGCGCCCGCGACGCCCGCCCCGACGAGGCGCACGCGTGAGCGCGAGGAGTGAGCCGGTGTTGCGAGTCCCGCAGTCGCGAACTGGGGCGGCGGCGTGAGCGAACCACGCCGGGAGGGCGCCTGATGTGTCGCCACCTGGCGTACCTGGGGCCGCCGGTCACCCTGCGGAGCCTGCTCTACGACCCGCCGTACGGGCTGCTGCGCCAGTCCTGGGCGCCGCGCGACATGCGCGGCGGCGGCACCATCAACGCGGACGGCTTCGGGGTCGGCTGGTACCCGGGCGCCGGCGATCCGGTGCGCTACCGGCGGGCGCAGCCGCTGTGGAGCGACACCACGCTGCCGGAGCTGGCGACGGTCACCGTGGCCGGCGCGCTGCTGGCCGCCGTCCGCTCCGCGACCGTCGGCATGCCGGTGCAGGAGAGCGCCGCCGCGCCGTTCGCGGAGGGGCGCTGGCTGTTCAGCCACAACGGGGTGGTCCGGGGCTGGCCCGACGCGGTGGTACCGCTCGCCGCCGAACTGCCGGTCCGGGACCTGCTCACCCTGGACGCGCCGACCGACGCCGCGCTGCTGTGGGCCCTCGTCCGGCACCGGCTCCGGGCCGGCGCGGCGCCCGCCGTCGCGGTCGCGGACACGGTCGCCGCGGTCCGCGCGGTCGCCCCAGGATCGCGGCTGAACCTGCTGCTCACCGACGGCACCACGGTGGTGGCCAGCGTCGCCGGCCACGCGCTGTCGGTGCGCCGTACCCCGGATTCGGTGCTGTTGACCTCCGAACCCCTCGACGACGATCCCGGCTGGCAGTCCCTGCCGGACGGGCAGCTGGTGGTGGCCACCGCCACCGGGTTGGCGAGCCGGGAGCTGACGGCCGCCGGAAACCGCAGGTAGGACAGGAAGGGACACGACATGAGCGCGGAACCTCTGGAGATCTACCTGGAGGAGCAGGACCTCGGGCGCGGCCTGCGCGAGGACGTCCGGGCCGGATTGACCTCGACGCCGAAGTGGCTGCCGCCGAAGTGGTTCTACGACGCCCGGGGCAGCGAACTGTTCGAGGAGATCACCCGGCTGCCGGAGTACTACCCGACCCGCGCCGAGCGGGCGGTGCTGGCCGAACACGCCGACGACGTCGCCGAGTTGACCGGCGCCAAGACCCTGATCGAGCTGGGCTCCGGCTCGTCGGAGAAGACCCGGCTGCTGCTGGACGCCTTCACCCGGCACGGCGAGCTGGGCACCTTCGTGCCGTTGGACGTCTCGGTCAGCGCCCTGCGCCAGTCCACCGAGCAGATCGCCGCCGAGTACCCCGGGCTGCGGGTACGCGGCGTCGTCGGCGACTTCACCCGGCAGCTCGACCGGCTGCCCACCGGCGGCCGGCGGCTGGTGGTCTTCCTCGGCGGCACGATCGGCAACCTGCTCCCGGTGGAGCGGGCCGAATTCCTCAACTCGATGCGCTCCGCCCTGGAGGCCGGGGACTGGTTGCTGATCGGAACCGACCTGGTCAAGGACCCGGGGGTGATCGTGCCCGCGTACGACGACGCCGCCGGGGTGACGGCCGACTTCAACCGCAACGTGCTCCGGGTGATCAACCGGGAGCTGGGGGCGAACTTCGACCCGGAGTCGTTCCGCCACGTCGCGGTCTGGGACCCGGAGCACGAGTGGGTCGAGATGCGGCTGCGGGCGGAGCGGCCGACCCGGGTACGGGTGCTGGACCTGGACGTCGAGTTCGCCGCCGGCGAGGACCTGCGCACCGAGATCTCGGCGAAGTTCCGCCCGGAGGGGATCGCGGCGGAGCTGGCCGCCGCCGGGTTCGCCCGGCAGGCGTTCTGGACCGACCCGGCCGGGCTGTTCGGGGTCAGCCTCGCCCGGGCCGACTGAGCCTTCGGCGCCCCGTCGCCGGTGACGCTGTTCACCCGCGACGGGGCCGCCGGGCGCGGTGGGCTAGGCTGGGCGGCGCGAAGGGGAGTAGCCCCCAATGTCGTGGTCGACATACTGATGCGTTCCGCATCCGGCCACGCGGCCCCGGCCCCCGGGGCGGGCGAGACCTTCGACTCAGGCTGTCTCAGCCGGGTCGAGGGCGCCCCGTGCCTCCTCCCGGCTCGATCGGGAAGGTTCACATGGACGGTTTCCTCGTCGCGCTGGTGATCAGCTTCGGCGTCATCTTCGTCGCGGAGCTGGGCGACAAGTCCCAGCTCATGGCGCTCACGTTCGCCACGCGATTCAGGCCCGTACCGGTGCTCATCGGCATCACCGTCGCCACCGCGATCGTGCACCTGGCCTCGGTGGCGATCGGGTACAGCCTGCACGCGGCGCTGCCCACCGGCTGGATCTCGCTCATCGCAGGTCTCGCGTTCCTCGGGTTCGGGGCGTGGACGTTGCGCGGTGACAAGCTCACCGAGGAGGAGAAGCGCAAGGCGGAGAAGACCAGCAAGTCCGCCGTCGTGGCCGTGGGTGTCGCGTTCTTCCTGGCCGAGCTGGGCGACAAGACCATGCTCGCCACCATCACCCTGGCCACCAAGTACGGCTGGTTCGGCACCTGGCTCGGCTCCACCCTCGGCATGGTGGCCGCGGACGCGCTCGCCATCATGGTCGGCCGGCTGCTCGGCCGGCACCTGCCGGAGAAGGCCATCCGGTACGGCGCCGCCGTCCTCTTCGCCGTCTCCGGCCTCTGGCTGGTCCTCGAGGCGGTCAGCGAGCTCGCCTGACGGGCGCGGGATTCCGCCGTCGTCGCCGACGACGGCGGAATCCCGGCTCGGGTGATCGCGGAGCTTGTCGCTGGGTATGACGTCTGGGACGCGCCCCGACGGGAACGACCACCGCCGGGTCCGCGTCGGCAGAGCAGACCAGGACGACCGGGAGGTCCGCGCATGAGCAGGCACGACGAGCCCAACGAGTACGGTTTCGCCGGCGGGGCCACCGCCCCCGAGCCGCCGCCCGGCGGGCGCGCCGACGAGCAGGACCGGGCCGAGGCGGTCGCGGTGCCGGCCGACGACTTCACCGAGCCGTACGCCGAGGCGGTGGAGGAGGAGACCGACGGGACCGAGGAGGAGCGGGCCCGGCGCCGGCGTTGACCCCCGGTGCGGCGTGCCGGGCGGGCCACCCCGCTTACGCGGCCTCCTCCTGGTAGACGTCCGGCACGCCGTCACCGTCGCTGTCCCGGCTCTCCCGTTCCGAGATCCGCCGGTAGACCCGGTTGCGCCGGACCAGCACCACGGAGGCCAGTACGGCCGCGATCAGCGAGCCGAGCAGGACGGCCGCCTTCACCCGCTCGTCGGCGGCGCTGCCGGCGCCGAACGCCAGCTCACCGATGAGCAGTGACACGGTGAACCCGATCCCGGCCAGCAGCGCCAACCCGAACAGGTCGGCCCAGGTGATCTCCTCGTCCAACTCGGCCCGGGTGAACCGGGCGAGCAGGAACGTCGAGCCGAACACCCCGACGGTCTTGCCGAGCACCAGTCCGGCGACCACCGCGAGCACCAGCGGATCGGTGAGCACACCGGCGAGGTCCACGTCGACCAGTGACACGCCGGCGGCGAAGAACGCGAAGACCGGCACCGCCAGCCCGGCGGAGATCGGCCGCCAGCGGTGCTCCAGCCGCTCGGCCAGCCCCGGCCGGCCGGTGCGGGACGGCAGCACCGGCACGGCGAAGCCGAGCAGCACCCCGGCGACCGTGGCGTGCACCCCGGAGGCGTGCACCAGCGCCCAGGCCAGCCCGGCGAGCGGGAGCAGCGCCCACCACCAGGTGCGCCGCCGCTGGACCAGCAGCGCGAACGCGGCGATCGGCAGGAGCGCCCCGAGCAGCGGCAGCGGGTGGAAGTCGGCGGTGTAGAAGACCGCGATGATGATGATCGCGAAGAGGTCGTCCACCACCGCGAGGGTGAGCAGGAACGCGCGTAGCCCCTGCGGCAGATGGGAGCTGGCCACGGCGAGCACGGCGAGGGCGAAGGCGATGTCCGTCGCGGTGGGAATTGCCCAGCCCCGCAGCCCCGCGCCGCCGGTGGTGAGGATCACCGCGACGTAGCAGAGGGCGGGCACCACCATGCCACCCATCGCGGCCACCACCGGCAGCGTGGCCCGCCGGGGGTCACGCAGGTCGCCGGCGACGAACTCCCGCTTGAGTTCCAGGCCCACCACGAAGAAGAAGATCGCCAGCAGGCCGTCGGCGGCCCACGCGTTCAGGTCGAGATCCAGGTGCAGCCCGTGGCCGCCGGGGAACGGCACCCAGGTGCCGAGTGCGGCGTACGCGGACCGCCAAGGGGAGTTGGCCCAGATCAACGCGATCACCGCGCCGAGCAGCAGCAGCCCGCCACCGACCGTCTCGGTGCGCAGCACGTCGGCCAGGAAGCGCGCCTCCGGCCACGATCGCCGGGAGAGGAGGCGGTAGGGCCGGCGGGTGCGTGCGGGACTCGGGGTGCGTTCGGTCATGCGGTGTCCACCTCGGGGTCAGGGGTCGGCGAAATGATCGCCGACCAGACTTCCCGGCACACCAGCTCCGACCCTATCCGGCCCGACAGGCGGTTCGCGGACGCGGGCGATGAGAGGCACCTCCCACCTGGTGGACCGAGCGTCCGCCGCGGTCAGCTCCGGTCAGCGCTGTCCGGGCACCGCCGTCAGCGCCGCGCCGGTGACGTCGCAGAGCGCCGACAGGCACTTCACCAGCTCGTCCGGGTCGGCGTACGGGTCCAGTCCGCGTACCTCCGCCGGGTCGAGCGGTGGCACCCGCACGTGCGAGATGAGCGGGTGGCGGCCGGCTGTCCGCCTCGTCGGCGCCGAACAAGGTGCTCGTGCAGCTTCTCCCCGGCCCGCAGCCCGGTGTAGACGAGGTCGACCGGGCGGTCCGCCTCCGCGGCGAACTTGTAGCGGGTCCACGCCGCCCCAGGAAGCCACCGCACCACGCGGCGGTGTCCAGCGTTAACAGGGAAAGGGTTGCCGCGCGGCGGCTGGCCCGGGAACGGGTTCGTGCGGCGTCGGCGGCGGGCGGTTCGCGATCCATGGCTGCCCTCTGGGTCCGATCCAGGAATGGGAGGATTTACGGCCTCAATGCGGGTCTAGTCGTTTAGATTCTTCGAGTCACTTACTGTCCGCGTATGAGCGGCTTCGATCCTGACACGGACACTGGGCGTTTTAGGGGGCTTTCGTGCAGTTTGATGGGCTGACCGGCGTGTCGCGAGGGGGAACGTGATGGACGTTCTCGGCTACCTGCATCTCGTCCGGCGGCACTGGTGGATCGTGTTGGTGACGCTCATGGCGGCCCTCGGTACGGCAGCCGCGGTGACGGTCCGTACCTCGCCCCGGTACGAGGCCTCCGTAACCTTCTTCGTCACCACCCCGAGTCAGGGCGTGGCCGACGCCTACCAGGGCGGCCTCTTCCTTCAGCAGCGGGTGAAGTCCTACGCCGACCTGCTCACCAGCGACCGGCTGGCGCAGAGCGTGGTGGCGGACAGCCCGCAGGGGTTGACCGCCGACCAGGTGCAGCGGCGGATCAACACCAGCTTCGAGGCGGGGACGGTGCTGCTGAAGGCGACGTTCACCGACACGGACCAGACCCGGGCGCTGAAGACCACCGAGGCGCTCTCCGCCAAGTTCGTCGAGCTGGTGCAGAAGGTGGAGACCCCGCCGAACGGCAACTCGCCCCCGATCAAGCTCGAGGTGGTGAGCGGCCCCCGGGTCACCGCCAGCCCGGTCACCCCGCAGCCGGTGCGCAACCTCGTCCTCGGCGGGCTGCTCGGCCTGCTGGTCGGGGCCGGGCTGGCCGTGCTGCGCGGACTGGCCGACGTGCGGATGCGGGACGCGGCCGCGCTCCAGCGCGTCACCGGCAGCCCGCTGCTGGGTGAGATCCCGTTCGAGGCCGGTGCCAAGGCCTCCCCGCTGATCGTCGGCGACGCGGCCAACTCGCCCCGGGCCGAAGCGGTCCGCAAGCTCCGGACCAACCTGCGCTTCGTCGACGTGCACGAGCCGGCCCGGGTCATCGCGGTCACCAGCGCCCTGCAGGGCGAGGGGAAGACCACCATGGCGTGCAACACCGCCATCGCGCTGGCCGAGGCCGGCTGGCGGGTGCTGCTCATCGACGCCGACCTGCGTCGGCCCAAGGTGGCCGACTACCTCGGCCTCGACGGCGGGGTCGGACTCACCGACGTCCTGGTGGGCGATGTCCAGGTCGGCGACGTGGTGCAGCGCTGGGGCGACAAGTCACTGCTCGTGCTCCCCAGCGGCGCCACCCCGCCCAACCCCAGCGAGCTGCTCGGCTCCAAGGCGATGGCGGACCTGCTGGTGGCCCTGCGGGAGTCGGCGGACATCGTGATCATCGACACCGCGCCGCTGCTCGCGGTGACCGACGGTGTGGTGGTGGCCGTGCAGGCCGACGGTGCGCTGCTGGTCACCCAGCAGGGGCGTACCTCGCGCAACCAGGTGGCCGCCGCGGCCCGCGCGCTGCACTCGGTCTCGGTGCGGTTGCTGGGCTGCGTGCTCAACATGGCGAAGGTGGCCAAGGCGGACGCCTACCAGTACGAGGCGTACAAGGTGGTCCTCCCGCCCGCGGCGCCGTCGGTGCCGACCGACCGGGCCGGGACAGCCCGGCGCGGTGGACGCTCCGGCAGCGACCGTACCCAGGAACTCACCCGGCTGTCCCGATGAGTGCCAGCACGGGCCGGATCGCCCGCTCGATCTCCTCCGCGCAGCGGCGGAAGTCGGCGGGCGAGCCACCGATCGGGTCGCGCAGGTCGTCCGCGTCGGGGGCGGCGGGTTGCAGCCGCCCCCGGGCGAGGGCGGCCGCCCGCACCGCCGCGCGCAACGGGGATCTGTCGCGCGCGGCGGGGGCGTCGGCCTCGGCGGCCAGCCGGGCGAACTGGCGCAGCGTGAACGTCCGGTGCAGCGCGGCCGGGGCCAGCGACGTGCAGACGGACCGCTGCCGTCGGGTCGCGGTCAGCACCAGCGTCGCCCCGGTCAGGTGCTCGGGGCGCAACCGGCGGGTGCGGAAGTCCGCCGGGTCCGCGCCGGTCCCGGCGGCCACCTCGACGGCGTACGGGTGCATCGGCGCGCCGTCGAGGGCGTCGGTGCCCGCGCTGGCCAGGTTGACCGGGTGGCCGGCGAGGAGCCGTCGCGCGATGTACTCCGCCATGGGCGACCGGCACATGTTGGCGTGGCAGACGAAGAGCACCTCGTCGACCATCTGCACCCCTCTCGGAGAAGCCGTCGCGGCGTGCTGCGCACCGACGGCGGTCAGCCGGCCTGCGCGGCCGGTTGCGGAGGGGATGCGGGCATCGTACGGGGTGCGTCGCGCCGGACGCCGCGATGCCGCGCCGGGAGCGCGACCATGAAGATCGGAATTCTCTCGTACCACTTCCCGCCGGAGCCGGCGTTCATCCCCGGCAGCCTGGCGGAGGAACTGGCCGCCCGCGGCCACGAGGTGCGCGTGCTGACCGGGTTCCCGGACTACCCGGGCGGGCACGTCTACCCGGGCTGGCGGCAGCGTTGGCGACACCAGACACGCAGCGAGCGGCTTACCGTGCGCCGGGTACCCCGGTACACCGGCGGCGACGGGTCGACCCGGACGCGCATGGCCAGTTGGCTCTCGTTCGCCGGCAGCGTGGCGCTGACCGGGCGCCGCTACCTCAGCGACGTGGACGCCCTCTACGTCTTCCAGCTCCCCGCGGTCACCTTCGCCGCCGCCGGCCTGCTGCGGCTGCTCGGCCGGGTGCCGACCGTGCTGCACGTCCAGGACGTCTGGCCGGAGGAGGAGCCGGCCCGGCCCGGTGAGATCCGCCGGTGGTCGGGGCGGCTGGACGCCACCGTGCGCCGGCTCTACCAGGAGGCCGGGGGTGTCGCCGTGACCGCCCCCTCGATGCGGGAGCTGGTGGTCGCCGGCGGTGCCGACCCCGACCGGGTGGGCGTGGTGCTCAACTGGACCGACGAGCGGATCTTCCGGCCGACCCCGCCGAGCCGGGCCGCGCGGCGGCTGATCCGCCGCGACGGCCGGTGCGTGGTGATGCACGCGGGCACGATCGGCGTACGCCAGGGTCTGGAGACCGCGGTACGCGCCGCGGCCGCGCTGGGGGACCAGATGGACCTGGTCATGGTCGGCTCGGGTGCCGAGGAGCGGCGGGTGCGGGGGCTCGCCGCCGAACTCGGGGCGGAGAACGTCCGGTTCGTCGAGCGGCGCTCGCCGCTGGACATGCCGGAGCTGTACGCGGCGGCGGACTACCAGTTGGTCATGCTGCGCGACGTGCCCGAACTGCGGGGCACGGTGCCGGCCAAGCTCCAGGCGGCGCTCTCCTGCGCCGCCCCGGTGGTCGCCTCGGCCGGTGGCGACACGGTGGCGCTGGTGGAGCGGGCCCGGGCCGGGCTGTCCTGCCCGCCCGACGACTGGGCGGCGCTGGCGGACCGGTTCTGGCTGGCCTCGACGATCCCGCCTGCGGCGCGGGCGGAGATGGGCCGGCGCGGGCGGGACGTCTACCAGCGGGAGATGTCGCTGCGTGCCGGGGTTGACCGGATCGAGCAGCTGCTGCGCGACGTCTCCGCCCGCGCCGGCCGGGCGGCGCGGTAGCGGCGAGCCGAGACACCGCTTTAACAGTCATTCATGTCTGACCCGGACCCGGGAGAGTGGTGTGGCGGACAGGGGCGTGTCGCATCGGGCGCGGCGCGGTGGCCGGCGGCGACGCCGGGCACGCGTACGGCGGATCCTGCTCACCGGCCTGGTGGTGGTCTCGATGCTGCTCACGGCGGGCGGCTGGGTCGGCTTCCGGGGCTGGCAGGCCCGGGCGCACCTGCTCAACGCCGCGGCCCTGGCGAAGGAACTCAGCGTGGAGGTGGTGGGCGGCGACGCCGGCCGGGCCGGGCGCACGCTGGCGGCCCTGCAGGAGCAGGCCGGCGCCGCGCGGGCGGCGACCGGAGACCCCGCCTGGTGGCTCGGCCAGCGCACCCCGTACGCCGGTGACGACCTGTCCGCGGTGCGGCAGATCGCGGTGGCGGTGGACGAGTTGGCCCGGCTCGCCTTCCCACCCTGCTCCGGATCGACCTCGCCTCGCTGGTCCCCCGGGAGGGGCGTCTCGACCTGGGCCGGTTGCGGGCGGTCTCGGCCGAGGTCTCGGCCGCCGACCGGGCGGTCCGGGAGACCACCGGCCGGCTGGCCGCCGTGCCGACCGAGGGTCTCGTCGGCCAGGTCCGCGAGGCGCTCCTGGGGCTGCGCGCGGAGCTGGACCGCCTCGGTGACCTGACGGCCGCCGCGGACCAGGGTGCCCGGCTGCTGCCACCACTGCTCGGCGCCGACGGCCCGCGCAGCTACCTGCTCGTGTCGCAGAACCCCGCGGAGCTGCGGGCCACCGGCGGCATGTTCGGCGCGTACGCGGTCATCCGGGCCGAGGGTGGCCGGATCCGGATGACCGGCCAGGGGACGAGTGGCAGCCTCGGGCGGTTCGACCCCCCGCTGCGGGTGATCGAGCAGCTGCGCCGGCTCTGGCACGACCTGCCGGGGATCTATCCGGCCGACGTCAACCTCGGCCCGGACTTCCCGGCCGCGGCCGCGCTCTACCGGGAGATGGTCCGCCGGCGCACCGGGACGACCGTGGACGGGGTGCTCGCGGTTGACCCGGTGGTGCTGTCGTACCTGCTCGGCGTCATCGGTCCGGTGTCGGTGCCGGGCCGGCACGCCCTGGCCGGCGGCACCGTGGTCCGGACGCTGCTCAGCGACGCCTACCGGGACCTGGACATCCGCGCGCAGGACGAGTACTTCGCCGCCGCCGCCGCGGCGGTGTTCGACGCGCTCTTCACCAGGACGGTCGACCCGCGGGCGCTTTTGACCGTTTTCAACCGTTCTGTTATCGAACGGCGGATGTTGTTCTGGAGTGTCCACCCCGAGGAGCAGCGTGTCCTGGGCGACAGCCGGTTGGCCGGGAAGCTCCCCGAGAAGGACATCGTGCCGACGGTCGGCGTGTTCCTCAACGACGGCAGCGGCGCGAAGCTCGGCTACTACCTCAGGTTCTCGGCCACCCTGACGTCCGGCGACTGCCAGTCGGACGGGCGGCGGGAACTGCGGCTGCGGGTCACCGTGCACTCCACGGCACCGCCGTCCGGCCTGTCCAGGTCGGTCACCGGCCTCGCCATGTCCGGTGACCGGTACACCGCCCGCACCTTCGTGTCCGTGTACAGCCCCACCGGCGGTGCCGTGCTCGGCGGCCGGCTGGACGGGCGGGACGCCGCGATGGGCAGCGGGATGGACCGCCGCCGTCAGGTGGCGGTGGCGAACGTCGAGGTCGGCCCCGGGAGGACCGGGACCCTCGACGTCACGCTGCTCACCGGGACCACCACCGGAGGCGGTACGGCCGAACTGGTGCTCACCCCCACCGTCACCCCATGGACCACCCAAGTTGTAAGCGCACCAAGCTGTGATCAGTAGGGGGGATCCATCATGCGGCTATCCCGCATCATGGCGCTCACGGTCGGCCTGACCGTGGCCGCCGTGCCGAGCGCGGCGGGGGCGGCGCAGCCGCAACCTTCACCGTCGGTCAGCCAGTCCCAGCCGCCGTACGTGCCGCAGACGGCGCAGCTGACCGTCGACCCGACCAGCATCACCCTGGGCGCCACCGGCACGCTGACCGGCTCGGGCTTCACCCCGCACGAGTTCGTGGACCACGTGGTCAGCGTCTCGGCGCTGGCGGTGGCGGCGCCCGCGCGGCTGAGCAACGGCAGCACGGTCGGGCTGAGCCCGGTCGCGTACCTGCAGGCACCGCAGCCCGCCCCGCTGAACTTCAGCGTGCAGGCCGACGGCGACGGCAACTACACGGTGCAGTACCGGCCCACCCGGGTGGGTGTGCACACCTTCACCGCCACCGGACGGTCGTCGGGTCTGACCGACGACGCGGTGCTGACGGTGCGCAAGGCCGGGCCGCCCCGGCCACCACACGGTGGTGGCCACCTGCCGGTGACCGGCGCCAGCCTCAGCACGCCGGTGAAGCTCGGCGTGGGCCTGGCCGGTGGGGGCGCGGTGCTGGTGCTGCTCTCGCTGGCGTGGCGTCGCCGCTTCGGGATGGGCTCGCGCTGACCCGAGGCGCGCCGGGCAGGGCCCGGACCTTCCCCGGGTGCCGCCGCCCCGGCACAATGACCGGATGGACACAGGCGCGGCGTGGGCGGACCGGACCGGGCTGCTCGAACTGCCCGGCGGGGCCGCCGTCCGTGGCCGCCGGATCGCCGCCGCGACCCTCGCACCCGCCGACTTCGCCCTGCTCCTGGCGTCCGGGCCGACTCCGGGCTGGCCGCACCGGAGGATCCGCTGGCCCGACTTCTGGGTGCCGCTCGACGCGGCGGACGCGTTGGACGCGGTGCGGGAGGCGTGGCGGCGGGCGTACGCCGGACAACGGGTGGAGGTGGCCTGCCGGGGCGGCGTCGGCCGGACCGGCACCGTGCTCGCCGCGCTCGCCGTCCTCGACGGGCTGCCCCCGGAACGGGCGGTGGCCTGGGTGCGCGCGCACCACCATCCGCGCGCGGTGGAGACGCCCTGGCAGCGCCGCTGGCTGCGCCGGGTCGGCTGACCCCGGCCACCGACGCGGCCGGCACCACCGCCACCCAGCGGCGCCCGGGCCCAACCTCAGCGGGTCCGCGTCGGACCCGACCCGTCGCCCCTGGCGAACCGGGCCGCGTCGCGGTGCGACGGCCGGCGCGAGCGCGCCAGCCCGCGCATGTGTCCCTCGCCACGGCTCCGATTGCGCCGCCCGGCCGAGGGTAGGAGGGGCGGGACCCGACGTGGAGCGTGGAGCCTCCGGTCGGGTCGAGCCGGGTCCGGGTCCTGCCGGTCGCCGGCACGTCGGCGGACCGGCCGCCGACCGTGACGGTCACCGTCGCGCCTCCGCGAACAACCGGGCACCGCGTTCCGCCGTGCCTCGGGAAGGACACCGTGCGTCCCCTCATCGAACTCATCCGTGCCCGTGAGTCGTGGCTCTTCCTGGCCGTCGGCGCGGCCGTGGCGGTGGTCGGACACGCGCTGCTGGCCTTCCTGATCGGGCAGGGCTTCGCGCCGGCCGCCGCGAACGCGGTGCAGTTGGCGGTCACTCTCCAGCTCAGCTTCGTCGCCCACGACCTGCTCACCTGGCGTCGCCACACCGCCGGCCGGGCCCACCGGCGGGCCCGCCGGTGGCGCCGATTCCAGGCGACGCGGGGTGCCAGCGCACTGCTCAGCCTGGTGGCGTTCCCGTTCCTCGCCCCGGTCGTCGGCACCGGCGTCGCGTACTGGGGGCTGTTGGCCGTCGGCACCGCCGTCAACTACTGCTCCGACCGGTTCTGGTCGTTCTCCCACGAGGCTGGTATCCGCATGACCGAGACCCGTCACCACCCGCGTCACCGGGGCGTGCACCGCCGACCGACCCCGGCCGGCTGGCGGGTCGCGCGGCTGGTCGGCGCGCTCGCCGTGCTGTGCCTGCCGGCGGTCCTCTTCCTCGACCTCTTCCTCGTCGCGGTGTCGCTGTTCATGCTGGTCGTCGCGGTCACCACGCTGGCCTTCCAGCTCTACAAGTGGTGGCTGCCGGAGCACAACGACCCCGACCGGTACGGCGAACCGGACGAGCCCCGGCTGCCCGGCGTGATCCTGGTGCCGATGCGCCACGAGGAGGCCGTCGCCGGCCACACCCTGGAGCGGCTGGCCAACCTGCACCACCCCGACTACGTGGTGATGCCGATCATCGACCACCCGGACGACCCGGGCACGGCGGCGATCGCCCACGAAAAGGCGGCCCGCTATCCGGGGCGGGTGCTGGTGGCGCCGTACCCGGAGGACACCGACGTGCACAACAAGCCGATCGGGCTCAACGCCGCCGTCCGCGAACTGGACCGGCGCCGCATCCGATACGAGTGGATCGGCGTCGCGGACGCCGAGGACCTGTTCCATCCCGAACTGCTGCGTATGGTCGACTACCGGTTCCGGCGTACCGGCGCGGGGATCGTGCAGTGCGGCGTGCAGCTGATGAACTTCAGCGCCGACGCCCGTACGCTTCCGCTGCCCGCCGGCCGGCTGCCCCGGCTGCGGCGCTGGCTGCTGGCCAACACCTCCGGCTGGTGGCGGGCCGCCAACGTGCTCGAGTACTACAAGTGGTTCCAGTCCCGGCTCAAGTTGCAGGCCGCGACCAAGGTGATGCCGCTCGGCGGCAACACCGTCTTCTTCCGGCGCGAGTTCCTGGACGCGCTGCGCCGCCGGTACGGCGCGTACTGGGACGAGGACTGCCTCACCGAGGACTGCAAGATCGGGATGGTCGCCTCGGTGCTCGGCTACGACGTCGACGTCGTCTACGTCGACGAGATGGTCACCCGGGAGGAGACCCCGGACACGCTGCGTGGCCTGGTCCGCCAGCGGGTGCGCTGGATGCAGGGATTCATCCAGGTCTTCACCGAACGGGAGTGGCTGGCCCTGCCCCGGGCGTCGCAGAAGGTGCTCGCCGTCTACGTGCTCGGCTTTCAGTTCTTCCAGGCGTTCTCGGTGGTCTTCGCACCGGTGGCGCTGGCGCTCGCGCTGGCCCACAAATCGCCGGTCGTGGTAGCCCTGCTGGCCAGCGTGCCGCTCGGGATCAGCCTGCTCACCATCGCGCTGGACGTGCTGATGCTGCACCAGTTCGGCCGGACCTTCGGGCAGAAGGTGCGACTGCGCGACCACCTCGGGGTGGTCCTCGGCGGCTACCCGTACCAGGCGGTGCTCTCGGTGGCCGGGGTGTGGGCACTGCTGCGGCACGTGCTGGGGCGTACCAACTGGGTGAAGACCGCGCACAGCGGCGCGCACCTGGCCGCGGCGCCGGTGGGCGACGGTGGTCGGATCCCCGCGGGGGCGGTCGCGTGAGCCGCACCCTGGAAGCCCCCACGCTCGACCTGCGCGACGTCGCCGACGTCGACCGGGCGCTGCCGGCGCACCGGCGGGCGTTGATCGCGCTCCAGGTGTGGACCGCCCGGCACGCGCGCAGCATCGCCCTGCTGGTGCCGCTGCTCGTCCTGGTCGGCGCCGTGCACGCCGTCGGCATGTCCACCTTCCCCGGGTACGTCGACGACCCCGGCACCTACCTGTCCCAGGCCTGGTCACTGCGCTATGAGGGGCAACTCTCGCCCTACTCGTACTTCTACGACCACGCGCCCGGCGGCTGGATCCAGATCGCCGCATGGGCGGCGCTCACCGACGGCTTCGACCGCTACGACTCGGCGATCGCCTTCGGCAACGAGTGCATGCTGATCGCGCGGGTGGTCAGTGCCGGGCTGCTGTTCGCGCTGGCCCGCCGGCTCGGCCTGGGCCGGGTCGCCGCGTCGGTGGCGGTGCTGCTGTTCGGCCTCTCCCCACTCGCGGTGGTGTACGGCCGGTGGACCTTCCTCGACAACCTGGTCACCCCGTGGCTGCTGCTGGCGTTCGTGCTGGCGTACGCGCCCCGGCGCAGCCTCGCCGCCGGCATCGGCGCGGCGCTCGCCTTCGCCACGGCCGCCCTGACCAAGGAGACCACGCTGCTGCTGCTGCCCGCGTTCGGTTGGGCGCTGCTGCAGAACCTGGACCGGCGCAACCGGCCCCAGGTGCTGGTCACCGCCGGCTTCGCCGGCTTCCTGCTGATGGCGATGTATCCCCTCCTCGCCCTCTTCAAGGGCGAGCTGTTCGAGGGCCCGGGCCACAACAGCCTGCTCGGCACTGCCCGCTGGCAGCTGGCCGACCGGGCGGCGTCCGGATCCGTCCTCGACCCGGACAGCGCCACCTCCCACCAGCTGCACAACTGGCTCCAGTACGACCACTGGCTGCCGCTGCTCGGGCTGGCCGCACTGCCGGTGGCCCTGCTGGTACGCCGGCTGCGCCCGGCCGCGCTTGCCCTGGCCATCGGCTGGCTGGTCCTGGTCCGCGGCGGCTACGTGCCGTTCATGTACGTGATCAATCTGCTGCCCTGGAGCGCGCTGCTGGTCGCCGGAGCCGGTGCCGCCCTCGCCGGCACCCCCGGACTGGTCCCGACCGGCCGGCTGCGCCGCCGGGCCGCGGAGGGCTTCGGCTACGGCTTCCGGATCGCCACCGCGGTGATCCTGCTGGTCGGGCTGACCGGCGTCGCCACCGTCTCGTGGGCGCCGGAGTTGCGCGGGATGATGACCGTCAGCCAGGAACAGCCGCTGCGCTCGGCCACCAAATGGCTGGCGCGCAACGTGCCCCGGGACAAGACCCTGGTGGTGCACGACTCGATCTGGACCGACCTGGTGCAGCACTACGGCTACGACCCGCAGCCGATCATCGCCTACAAGCTGGACACCGACCCGGCGGTCCGCGCCGCCGTGAAGCGGATCGACTACCTCGTGGTGCCCGACTGGTACTACCGGACCGCCGACGCGGCGGAGAAGTACCCGACCCTGATGGAAGCCCGCAAGCACGCCGTACCGGTGGCCGCCTTCGGCACCGGCGACGACCGGGTGCAGGTGCTCCGGGTCAGCGACCGCTGGGAGCTGCCGTCGTGAGCCATCTCCGTGCCCTCCTCGCGTCCGCGCTCGTCGTCGGGCTGGCCGCCGGCTGCGCCCATCAGCCGGACCGCACCCTGCACCCCGACCCGTCGCCGGTGACCTACGCCCCGGAACGGCACCCGTTCCACGGCGCCACCCTCTACGTCGACCGGGACACCGCCGCGGCTCGCTGGCAGGCCACCCACGGTGGGTCGTGGCTGGACCCGGTCACCAGCCGGCCGCAGGCCCGCTGGGTCAACGACCCCCGGGACGTACCCGCCGTCGCGACCCTCGCGCGGCGGGCCGGGCAGCGCGGCGAGCTGCCGGTGGTGGTCGCGTACTGGATCCCGAACCGGGGGTGCGCCGGCTACCGCGAGGGCGCCCCGGACGCCGCGGCCTACCGCGACTACGTGGGAAAGCTGATCGGAGCGCTGGGGCGTACCCGGTCGGTGGTGGTGATGGAGCCGGACGCGATCGCCGCCGACTGCTTCGACGCGGCGCGGGGCAGGCTGATCGCCGAGGCCACCGAGCGGTTCGCCGCCGCCGGCCACGCCGTCTATTTGGACGCCGGGCACGCCCGTTGGCGCTCCACCGGGGAGACCGCCGAGCGGCTGCTCGCCGCCGGGATCACCGCCGCCGAGGGCTTCGCGGTCAACGTGTCGAACCGGCAGACCACGGCGGAGAGCTACCGCTGGGGACGGGAGCTGTCCGACCTGGTCGGTGGCCGGGAGTTCGTCATCGACACTTCCCGCAACGGCACCGGGCCGCCGCCCGACGAAGCCGGGCGCGACGACGAGTGGTGCAACCCGGCGCAGCAGGCGCTCGGGGAGTCGCCCCGCCCGGTCGGCGACCGGCCCGGCCTCGCCGCGCTGCTCTGGATCAAGGCGCCGGGGGAGTCCGACGGGAAGTGCGGCGGGGAGCGGACGTACCTGTTCACTCCCACCCAGGCCCGGACGCTGATCGTCGGAGCGGCGTGGCTGCCGGCGGCGCAGCGGGCGGCGGCGCGGGCCGCCCGCCCGGCCCCGGTGGTCGACGCCGGCTGACGGGCCCACCCCGGCGGCGCGACCGCGGCGACGGCACTCCTCGGCACCCTGCGTGGTCGGCCGGTGGACCTGGCGTGGTGACCGTGGCCGCTGTCACCGTCGATCGATCTTGCGGGTTAGTCTCCCTGGTCATGAGAGCTCGGGCCCTGGCCGCCGTGACCGCCGCCATCCTCCTGGGCACCGGAACAGCGGTTCCGGCCGCGTACGCCGCACCGACGGCGACCGCCGCCGCGCACGCCGTCCCCGGGCCGGTGCCCTGCCCCAAGGCGCCGGCGCCGAAGGTCTCCCGGCCGCCGCGGCCGGTGCCGCCGCCGAACGTGCCGGCCGATCGGGTCGTCGGCGGCGAACGGCTCGACACCCCGGGCCTGGTGGTGCAGGACGGCGCGCCCGCCCCGCCCGCCCTCACCGCGACGTCCTGGCTCGTCGCCGACCTCGACACCGGTGCCGTGCTGGGTGCCTGCGGCCCGCACGAGTACGGCACCCCGGCCAGCACCCAGAAGCTGCTGCTGGCGGCCACCATGCTGCCCCGGCTCGACCCGAAGCAGGTGGTGACCGTCACCCGGGGCGACCTGAACATCGTCCGGGGCAGCTCGGCCGTCGGCCTGCTCGTCGGCGGGAAGTACACCGTCGAGACGGTGTGGCTCGGACTGCTGCTCAATTCCGGCAACGAGGCGGCCAACGTGCTGGCCCGCCTCGGTGGCGGCGCCGACGGCGTGGCCGGCGGGGTCCGCGCGATGAACGAGGAGGCCCACCGGCTCGGCGCCCGGCAGACCCACGCCGTGACCCCGTCCGGGCTGGACGGAAAGGGGCAGTTCACCAGCGCGTACGACCTGGCGCTGATCGGGCGGGCCTGCTTCGCCAACCCGCTGTTCCGCCGCTACACGCTCACCGAGCGGACCCAGATCCCCGCCCAGCCCGCACTGAAGGCGGGCGGCTTCCAGATCCAGAACGAGAACCAGCTCATCTACCGCTATCCGGGCGCGCTCGGCGGCAAGACCGGCTTCACCGAACTCGCCCGGCACAGCTACGTCGGCGCCGCCCAGCGCAACGGCCGCCGGCTGGTGGTGACCCTCCTCGGCGCGGAGGGCCGCCCGCTGCGCGGCTGGCAGCAGGGCGCGCAGTTGCTCGACTGGGGGTTCTCCCTGCCGAAGGACGCCTCGGTCGGCCGGCTGGTCGAGCCCGGCGAGCTGGACGCGGCGGAGGCCGCCCCGGACGGCTCCTCGGCGGCGCCGACGCCCGCCGCGACACCCGAGTGGCGAGGGCCGGTCGGAACGGCGCTGCGACGGATGGCCGACGGTGACTGGACGGTGATCGCGCCGGCTGCCGGCCTGCTCGCCCTGACCGTCGGGGTCCTGGCCGCGGTGGTGGTCGCCCGCCGGGGCCGGCCCCGCCGGGTCGGCCGCCGCCGCGCCTGACCCGCGCCCGCACCGCCCGTCGCGGCGGGCGTCGGCCGGGCCGGCCACGGCCCGACCGTCCGGGCGGATCGGCGGCGTTGCCGCCCGGCACGGCGGCGGGTCGCCCTATGGTCGACTCATGCGGGACAGCGCGGCAGCAGTCGGGACGACGCCCGCACCCACCGGCGTCGGTCGTCCGCCCACCCCCCGCTGACGTCGGCGATGCCCCGGACCCACCGCCCGTCCCCGGCGCTGGTCCTCAGCCTGGTCCTCTCCGGAGGGCTGTTCGCGCTGGTCAGCGCCGGAGTCCGCCACCGCCCGCCCGGTCGCTGGGAGCGGGACCTCTTCACGCTGGTCAACCACGTTCCCGGGCCGGCCGCTCCGGCGCTGCTGCTGGTCATGCAGCTCGGGGCGTACCCGGCGATCCTGGTGGCCGCGGCGGTCGCCGCGGCGGCCCGGCAGTGGCGGCTGAGCCGCGACCTGCTGGTCGCCGGCAACCTGGCGTACTGGGGGGCGATGCTCGCCAAACTCGTGGTCGCGCGGGCCCGCCCCGCCGCCTACCTCGCCGACATCCGCTTCCACGAGACGATCACGGGGCGCTACGGCTACCCCTCCGGTCACGTGGCGGTGGTGACCGCGCTGGCGGCGGTGCTCGCCCCCGTCCTGCCCCGCCGGTTACGCGGGCTGGTCTGGCTCGCGGTCGCCGTCGTCGCGGTCGCCCGGATCTACGTCGGCGCGCACCTGCCGGTCGACGTGCTGGGCGGGTTCCTGGTCGGCTGGTTCGCCGCCAGCCTCACCCGGGTGCTGGTCGGGGACGTGGGGCCCAGCGGCACCGCGGGCCGGCTGCGGCAGGTGCTGCTCGGCAGGGGCATCCAGGCCGCCGAGTTGGTACCAATCGCCGGGGACGCCCGGGGCTCCCGCCCCTGGCAGGTCACCACCGTTGACGGCCGGCACCTCTTCGTCAAGGTGACCGGCGGCAGCCAGCGGGACGCCGACTGGCTCTACAAGCTCTACCGCCGGCTGCGCTACCGGGGCATCGGCGACGAGCCGCCGTACGTGACCGCGAAGCAGAAGAGCGAGCACGAGGCGTATCTGCTGCTGCGTGCCGAACGGGCCGGGGTACGGACGCCCCGGCTGGTCACCACCGCCACCGACCCGGCCGGGGACGCCCTGCTGGTACAGGAGTTCGTGCCCGGCCGGCCGCTCGACGCGCTCGACCCGGCCGCACTCGACCGGGACACCCTCGACGACATCTGCCGGCAGGTGGCCCGGCTGCACCGCGCCGGCCTGGCGCACCGGGACCTGCGGGCGGCCAACGTGCTGGTCGCCGACTCCACCGCCTGGCTGGTCGACCTGGGCTTCGGCACCGGCGAGGCATCCGCCGACCAGCAGGCCCGCGACCTGGTGGAACTCCTCGTCACCCTGGCCGCGCTGGCCGGTGTCCGGGAGGCGGTCGACGCCGCCGTCCGACAGCTCGGCGCCGGGCCGGTCGCGGACAGCCTGCCCTGGCTGCAACCCGCCCTGCTCTCCCGCGCCGGCCGCGCGCTGGCCGACACCCGCCCCGACCTGCTCGGCGACCTTCGGGAGGAGATCGCCCGACGCTGCCCCGGCCGGGGCGACCATCTGGCCCGGGTCGTCCGGATCACCCGTCGGGACGTGTTCCTGCTGATCATGCTCGGCCTGCTGGTGCACTTCCTGCTGCCACAGATCGGCCAGGTCCGTGCCGCGCTGCAGGCGGTGCTGCACGCCGACCCGCTCGTGGTGGCCGGTGTCCTGCTCGCCTCGGTCGCCACCTACCTGCTGAGCGCACAGGCGCTGCGGCTCGCCGCCGCCGGCCGGGTGCCGTTCGGCCGGACGCTCGCGGTCCAGGTGGCCGCGTCCTTCGTCAACCGGCTCGCCCCGGGCGCGGTCGGCGGTGCCGCGCTGAGCGTGCACTACCTGCGCCGGCAGGGGCTGTCGGTGCCGGCGGCGGCCACCGCGGTCGCCGTGGACCGGGTGGCCGGCGTGCTCGGGGTCGCGCTGCTGCTGCCCGCCCTGCTGCCGTTCGCCCGGGGCACCCGCCAGCACCTGATGAGCGCCGCCGCCGGGCGAGGGCTGGCCGTGCTGCTGGCCGTGCTGGCGGTGCTGCTGCTGGCCGCCGCGGCCTTCTCCGTACCCCGGTGGCGGGCCCGCGTCCGCGCGGCCCGGCGGCAGGCCGCGGACGCCCTGCGCGCGCTGGCCCGCAGCGGCCGGATCGGCCCGCTGCTCGTCGTCAGCGTGGCCCTCACGCTCGCCTACGGCGCGGCGCTCTGGCTGGCCCTGCTCGCCGTCGGCCTGCCGGCCGATCCGGCCCTGATCGCGCCGGTCGTGCTGGTCTGCGTGGTAGGGGAGGGGGTGTCCACGGCCGCGCCGACCCCCGGCGGTCTGGGCGCCACCGAGGCGGCCCTGGTCTCCGGACTGCTGATCTACGGTGTCCGGCCGGAGACCGCGGTGGCCGGGGTGCTGATCTACCGCCTGGCCACCTTCTGGCTGCCGGTGCTGCCAGGCTACGCGGCGCTGCGCCTGCTCGTCCGTCGGCACGCGGTGTGAGGGCGGGTCCGGACGGCGTGAATGCCGTGACCATGGGTAAGCGCCGCCGCATGGAGCACCCGGGCCGGATCGTGGTGGTCTCCGCGGACATCGGCGCCGGCCACGACGCGGCCGCCGCCGAGCTGGCGCGGCGGCTGCGCGACCGGGGCTTCGCCGTGGACCGGCTCAACCTGCTGGACGTGCTGCCGCGCCCGGTGCACTGGGCCTTCCGGGAGGCGTACCGGGGCATCCTGCGTTGGCTGCCCTGGGGTTACCACGTGCTGTTCGGGCTGACCAGCAGGTCCCGGTTGTCCGTTTCGGTGCTGCGTGCGCTGCTCCGGCCGGTTCGTCGCCGGATGCGCGGGTCGATTCCCCCGGACACCCGCGCGGTGGTGACCACCTACCCGTTCGCGAACCAGCTGCTCGGGCCGTTGCGCCGGCAGGGGCGGCTGGCGGTCCCGGTGATCACCTACGTGACCGATTTCGTGGTCCATCCGACCTGGCTCTCCCCGGGCGTGGACGTCTACTGCGCGGTCCGGCACGCCGAGGTGCAGCCGGCCGGGGCCGCGGCCGGCATCGACGTCACGGTGGTCCAACCGCTGCTGTCCCGGGCCTTCGCCCGCCCGGCACCCACCGACCGCCGGCACGCCCGGCAGCGCTTCGGGCTGCCCCCGGGCGACCGGCTGGCGCTGATCGTGGCCGGTTCCTGGGGCGCCGGGGACGTGGCGAGCACGGTGGCGGACGTCCGGGCGACCGGCTGTCGTCCCGTGGTGGTGTGCGGGCGCAACGAGGAGCTGCGGGACCGGTTGCGCGGCGACCACGAGCACGTCTTCGGCTGGGTGGACGACATGCCGACGCTGATGCGCGCGGTGGACGTGGTGGTGGAGAACTCGGGCGGCCTGACCTGCCAGGAGGCGCTCGCGTGCGGGGTGCCCGTGGTGACCTACCGGCCGATCCCCGGGCACGGCCGGGCGAACGCCGCGATCCTCGCCCGATCCGGCCTGACCCGGTGGGTGCCCGGGCGGGACCAGTTGGGGCCGGTGCTGGCCGCGTTGGCCGGCCGGGCGCCGCCGGCCGCTGCGGGCGGGAGCGTCGGCGACGCGGACCCACATCCGCACCTCGCGGAGACGGGGGATCCGGCGGGGCTGATCGCCGAGGCCGCGAGCCGCGCCGGTAGCGCCGGCACCGACGAGCGGCGCCGCGTCCTGGTCGACTCCGTCGGCGACGCCGTCGCGGTGGTCGCGGCCCTGCTCCAGGCCTCCGGCGGCAGCAGGTGAGGTGCGGCCCCGGGTGGGCCGCGGCCGTGTTGGCGCTTCCGGTGCTGCAGGCGGCGCCGGCGCTGACCGCCGTACCGGCCGCCCGGGCGCGGTTCCTGCCCCGGCTGCACGGTGTGGGCCGGCCGGACCGGGTCGCGCTTACCTTCGACGACGGCCCCGACCCGGAGTCCACCCCGCGCTTTCTGGAGGTGCTCGCCGCCCACCGGGTACGGGCCACCTTCTTCCTGCTCGGCACGATGCTCCGCCGCTCGCCGGACCTCGGCCGGCAGCTCGTCGACGCCGGTCACGAGGTGGCCGTGCACGGCTGGACGCACGACAACCTGCTGCTGCGCGGACCGGTGGCCACGCTGGGGGACCTGGCCCGCGCCCGGGCGCTGGTCGCCGAGGTCACCGGCCGGACACCCCGGTTCTTCCGCCCGCCGTACGGGGTGCTGACCGGGGCGGCGCTGCTGGCCGCGCGCCGGCTGCGGCTGGAGCCGGTGCTGTGGAGCTGCTGGGGGCGGGACTGGACCCGCTCGGCCACCGGCGACACGGTGTACCAGGCGGTCCGCGCCGGCCTCTCCGGCGGCGGCACCGTCCTGCTGCACGACTCCTCGTGCGCCGCCGCGCCCGGCGCCTGGCGGTCCGGCCTCGCCGCCCTGCCGGGGCTGTTGGCCGAGTGTCGCCGGCAGGGGTGGGTGGTCGGACCGCTGGGCGCGCACCGGGATCCGACCCGGTGACCCGCCCGCGCGGTGGTGGCCGGCACCGTCGCGGCGGCTGGCCGGCGGGAAGCGCCGGCCGTGGCCCGGTCGGTTGAACCGTGCCGACGGCGTGCGCCCGGCACGCCGTCGGGTCGCCCCTCCTGGCTGCCCGCTACGAACCTGATGACGTGGGCGACTCGGTGGTGTCGCCGTCGTCGGCGGGCCCGGGGACGGGCGGTACGGGTCGCCTGTCGCCTGATCCGTTCACGTCATCAGGTTCGTAGCCTCCCGACCAACTACTGTCCGGCGGTCCGGCGGGCGGCGCAACGGTCAGCCGGAGGCAAGGCGGACCGGCCCAGGCTCGGCGCGGACCGGTTCCGGGCGGGGCGGCCCGGGCGCCCGTCGAGCAGCTCCGGCACGGCCGCCGGCGGAATGCCCACCCCCGGGTCGACCACCTCCACCGGGGTCGTGCTGCTCACCGGACCCGGCGGGGATCGGGCCGCGCAGCTGCCGGGCGACCGCCGCGAACCAGCCGAGGTGCAGTCGGTCGCCGTCGGCCTGGAAGGCGGCACGGAGCCGGTGCCACGGCAGGCCGGGGTGCCGATGGTGCACGCCGTGCAGGTTGAAGGCGAGAACGAACAACTCCAGGAACCGGGGCAGCCGCAGGTTCATCGCCTCCAGCGGCCGGTCCAGCTCCGTCCCGTAGTGGTAGGCGTTGTCGGCGACGGAGACCAGCAGGGCCCGGCCGGCCACCGCGGCGAACAGCAGCCAGGCGTGCCGCCCGTACGCGACAACCGCGGCGCCGTGGCCGAGGACGATCGCGGCGGAGTCCCACCGGAAGGCGCGCAGGTGCCGCCGCCGGACGCCGTCGAGCAGCAGTCCGGCGACGCTGTCCGGCCCGTCGAGCCGGCGGGCCAGGCGGCGCCAGAGCGCGCCGGGGAGGGCGGCGAGCAGCACCGACGCCACCTCGAGCAGATAGAGCCCGCCGAGCAGCCGCAGGTGGTAGCCGACGGCGACGCCGGCCCGGCTCCGAGCGGCCGGGCCGTAGACCTCGGTCCGCTCGCGTTCGGTCCGGCTGTACCGGTGGTACAGCAGGTGTCCGGTCTTGAGCAGGGCGAACGGCGCCCCGTAGCCCAGGGCGAGGAGCCGGGCGCAACGGTCGTTCCAGCGCCCGTCGGGCAGGAGCAAGCCGTGGATCGCCTCGTGCACCAGCGACCAGTACGGCGTGGTGAGCAGCACCGTCGGCAGGAGCAGCCAGCCCCACCGGGGGTCGGCCGGCAGCAGGACGAGCGGCAGCAGCACGAGCTGCAGCAGGGTCGTGGCCAGCGCCGCGACGACGAGGAACGCGGAGGTCAGGTGCAGGGCCCGCGGGGTGGCCGGCTCACCGGTGCGCACACTCCAGCAAGGTACGGGGCCCCGGCCAGCCGGAGGCGTACGGCCCGCAACGAGCAGGTGCCGACGTGGGCGACGGCCGATGCCGCCCGGCCGGTCGGGTGTCGGCGGCTGTCGCATGGTGGGGTTCGATCGCCGATGGTGCTTAAGTAGACGCCATGCCCAACCCCGCGATCCTCACCGTCGACGACGACCCGGCCGTCTCCCGCGCGGTCGCCCGCGACATCCGTCGCCGCTACGGCGACCGTTACCGCGTGGTGCGGGCCGACTCCGCCGAGACGGCACTGGAGGCGCTGCGCGAGCTGAAACTGCGCGGCGAGCAGGTGGCCGTGCTGATCGCCGACTACCGGATGCCCCAGATGAACGGCATCGAGTTCCTCGAGGCCGCCATGGACCTCTTCCCGGCCGCCCGCCGGGTCCTGCTGACCGCGTACGCCGACACCGACGCCGCGATCAACGCGATCAACGTGGTCGACCTCGACCACTACCTGCTCAAGCCCTGGCATCCGCCGGAGGAGAAGCTCTATCCGGTGCTGGACTCGCTGCTGGAGGCGTGGTCGGCCGGCGCGGCGGCGCCCGCCACCGACCTGCGCGTGGTGGGGCACCGCTGGTCGGCCCCCTCCTTCAAGGCGCGCGACTTCCTGGCCCGCAACCTGGTGCCGTTCCGCTGGGTGCTCGCCGACGACCCGGAGGGCGCGCAGCTGCTGGCGGCGGCGGGGGTGAACGCGAACGACGTACCCCTGGTCGTGACGACCGACGGCAAGTCGCTGGTGCAGCCCACGGAGGCCGAACTGGCCGCGCACGTCGGGCTCGCCACGACACCGGCCGCGGACTTCTACGACCTGGTGGTCGTCGGCGCCGGACCGGCCGGGCTCGGCGCGGCCGTCTACGGCGCCTCCGAGGGCCTGCGGACCGTCCTGATCGAACGGCGGGCCACCGGCGGTCAGGCCGGGCAGAGCAGCCGGATCGAGAACTACCTCGGGTTCCCGGACGGCGTGTCCGGCGCCCAGTTGACCGACCGGGCCCGCCGTCAGGCGCTGCGGTTCGGCACCGAACTGCTCAGCACACGCGAGGTGGTGGGCCTGGCGGACGCCGGGGCGGCGCGGGTGCTGCGGTTCGCCGATGGCGGCAGCGTCGCGGCCCACACCGTCGTGCTCGCCACCGGCGTGTCGTACCGGATGCTGCCCGCGCCGGGGCTGGCGGAGCTGACCGGCCGGGGCTGCTTCTACGGCTCCGTGGCGAGCGAGGCGCCGAGCTGCTCCGGGCAGGACGTCTACATCGTGGGCGGGGCGAACTCCGCCGGCCAGGCGGCGGTGCACTTCTCCCGGTACGCCCGGCGGGTGCACCTGCTGATCCGCGGCGACGACCTGGCCCGGTCGATGTCCAGCTACCTGATCGAGCAGATCGCCCGGATCGACAACATCGAGGTGCACCCGCACACCGAGGTGGTCGGCGGCGCCGGTCAGGAGCACCTGGAACAGGTCACCCTGCGCGACGTCCGGACGGGGGAGACCCGCCGCGTCGACACCTCGTGGCTGTTCGTCTTCATCGGTGCGGAGCCGCGCACCGACTGGCTCGACGGCGCGGTGGCCCGGGACCCGCGCGGCTTCGTCCTGACCGGCCCCGACCTGACCAGAGGGGGCCGCCGGCCGGCCGGCTGGACCCTGTCCCGCGATCCGTACCACCTGGAGTCCAGCATGCCCGGGGTCTTCGCCGCCGGTGACGTGCGGGCCGAGTCGGTGAAGCGGGTGGCCTCGGCCGTCGGCGAGGGCGCGATGGCGGTCTCGCTGGTGCACCGCTACCTGGAGGCACAGTGACCACGGAATCCGACCGGCTCACCCCCGACGAGCTGCGACGCCTCTTCCTCTTCGACTCGCTCGACCCGGACCAGCTGGCGCACCTGTGCGAGCACGGCCGGGTCGAGCGACGCCGGGCCGGGGAGGCCGTGTACGTCGAGGGGGAGCCGGCGAGCTGCTTCTACGTGCTGCTCGACGGCACGGTGACGATGCACCGCCGGGTCCACGGCGACGACGTCGAGGTGAGCCGGACCAGCCAGCCCGGCGTGTACGGCGGCGCGATGCAGGCGTACATCGGTGACCCGGCCGAGCAGCGGTACCTGAACAGCCTCTTCGCGGTCACCGACTGCGCGGTCTTCGCGCTGCCCGCCGCGATCATCGCCGACGCGATGCGGACCTGGTTCCCGATGGCCACCCACCTGCTGGAGGGGCTCTTCATCGGGATGCGCAACACGCAGACCATCGTCGGTGAACGGGAGCGGCTGCTGGCCCTGGGCGCCCTCTCGGCGGGGCTCACCCACGAGCTCAACAACCCGGCGGCGGCCGCGGTCCGGGCCACCGCCGCGCTGCGCGACCGGGTCGCCAAGATGCGGCACAAGCTGGCCATGATCGCCGACGGTCGGCTCGACGGACGGCGCCTGCACGACCTCGTCGGGCTCCAGGAGGAGGCGGTTAAGCGGGCCGCCGCGGCGCCGCCGCTGACCCCGTTGGCGGCCAGTGACGCCGAGGACGAGCTGGCCGACTGGCTCGACGACCACGGCGTACGCGGCGCCTGGGACCTCGCCCCGACGCTGGTCGCGGCCGGGATCGACGGCGGCTGGCTGGGTCAGGTCGACGCCGCGGTCGGCGGCGAGGACGTCGAGTCGGCGATCCGCTGGATCGCGTACACCATCGACACCGAGCTGCTGATGGGCGAGATCGACGACGCGGTCTCCCGGATCTCCGGGCTGGTCGGGGCCGCGAAGCAGTACTCCCAGCTGGACCGTGCGCCCCACCAGACCGTCGACGTCCACGACCTGCTCGACGCCACCCTGGTCATGCTCCAGGCCAAGATCCCGCCCGGCGTCCGGGTGGTGAAGGAGTACGACGAGACCCTGCCCGCCATCCCCGCCTACGCCGCCGAGCTGAACCAGGTCTGGACCAACCTGGTCGACAACGCGCTCGCCGCGATGGCGGGAACCGGCACGCTGACCATTCGGACCGCCCGCAAGGAGGACTGGCTGATCGTGGAGGTGCGCGACACCGGCAGCGGGATCCCGCCGGAGATCCGGCCGCGCATCTTCGAGCCGTTCTTCACCACCAAGCCCGTCGGTGAGGGCACCGGCCTCGGGCTGGACATCTCCTACCGCATCGTGGTCAACAAGCACCACGGGGACATCCGGGTGCAGTCCCGGCCCGGCGACACCCGGTTCGTCGTGCTGCTGCCGATGACTCCCGTCGAGGCACGCGGCACCTGAGACGACGGCTCACCGGCCCCTCGGCCGCGACCCGGCTCACTCGCCGCGCAGGCCCGGACGGATGTCGGCGTAGCGGATGGTCTCGGCGACGATCAGCGCGGCGAGGACGACGGCCAGCACGGTGAGTCCGACCAGCGGGGGCAGCGCCGCGGCGGCCGGCAGCCAGGCCAGCAGGACGAGGATGGTGACGAACCGCCCGACGTGCAGCCCGAAGTGCATGCGGTTGGCGAACAGCAGGTGGCCGGCCAGGTAGAGCGCCGTCCCGCCGCACAGCGCGGAGGCGTAGAAGACGCCGAGCGGCTCGTGCCCGGCCGCGTGCGCGAGGGCGCCCTCGACGCCGAGCGCGGCGAGGACGATGCCGGCGATGATCGGAAAGTGGCCGTAGGTGTACGCCTCGACGGCGAGGGTCGCCCGGGCCTGGCCCTGCGCCTCTCGCAGCCGGTGCTCGGTGGCCGGCGACACGAGGTCGAAGTAGAGCCACCACAGGGCGATGGCGACGGCGACGCCGAGGACGGCCGCCACCAGCAGCGGGGTGCTGACGGGTTGGTTCGCGGCGCCGACCCCGATCGCGACGATCGACTCGCCGACGGCCAGGATGACGAACAGGCCGTGCCGCTCGGTCCAGTGGGTGGCGCTGTGGATCCGCCAGTTGCCCCGGCGGGAGGTGAGGTAGACGATGCCCCAGTCCACGGCCAGCGCGGCGGCGAAGAGCAGGGTCTGCCGCGTGCCGCCGAGCGACACACCGAACAGGAGCAGGGCGGCGCCGGCCAGGGTGGGGATCCAGCTGATCGCGAGCTGGCGCCGTAGGCCGGGATCGCCGGCCGCCGCCGCGGAGTACACGACCAGGTGCACGCACCGGACGACGAGGTAGGCGCCGACCAGCACCAGCGGGCCGTCCAGGCCGCCCGGCGCGTCGTGCCACGCCTCGGGGATGGTCAGGTCGACCACGAAGATGGCGGCCATCGCCGCCGACATCGCCGCCCGCAGCAGGGCCTGGTCCGCCCGCGCCTGGTTGCCCAGCCACGCGTACGCGGACCAGGTCCACCAGAGCAACGCGAGCAGCAGCAGGCCCTGCACGACCCCCTGTCCGCTGTGCGCGTCCGCCATGTACTCGGAGACCCGGGTGACGGCGAAGACGTACACCAGGTCGAAGAGCAGCTCGAACCGGGTCACGGACTGGCCCTCGCCGGTGGGACTGACCGCGGCGTGCAGTCCCTGCCGTCGCCGATCGCCGCGCCCGTCCGCCATGGCACGCCACCTCCGCTCCGAACCGCCCCGGCCGTCCCCCTGATCAACGCCGCCGCGGGCCGCGGATGACGCACCTGCCGTTCCCCGGCGTCGAGCGTCGGCCGTCGGTGGGCGCCTCCCGTGGCGGGGCGGCGTCACCGGGCACGGGACGGCCGGCGGTGCGGCCGGGCGGACCCGCGCCGCTGCCGCGGCGCGGCGTCCGGTGCCGGCGGTTCCGGGCGCTCGACCCAGGTGGGATCGCCACGGACGAGTTCGTCGTGGATGCGCCAACGGGCGGTCGTGTCGGCGCGCCGGGCGGCCTCGTCGCCGTCCCCGATCCGCCGGCGGAGCAGGTCCAGGGCGATCCGGCGGTTCAGGCTGAACTGCCGCTCGGTGTCGACCACCACGACGAGCCCCGAGGGACGGTGGGTGGCCCGGACAGCCGTGCTGGCCTTGTTGCGGTGCTGGCCGCCCGGGCCGCCGGTCCGGCAGGCCACCACTTCGACGTCCGCCTCCCGGAACGTGGTCACCGGGGTGTCGACCCGGCACGGCCGGGCGATGACGTACCAGTTCTTCCGGCCGGTGGACACCCGGTAGGGGCTGGGGGCCTGCCAGCACAGGGTGCCGGACCACGAGGCGGCGAACGCCGCGGTGTCGGCGCCGCGGATTCGTACCAGCACCGACCGGTAGGTGTCGGGCCGGTCACCGGGCACGGCCTGCACCCGGTGTGTGGTCAGGCCCCGCCGGGCGGCGTCGGCTTCGAGCCGGCCCAGCAGCCGCGCCAGGGCCCAGGCGCACTCCTGCGGGCCGCGCCCGGCGGACATGAGCAGGTGGACGGTCACGGCCGGCCCCGCCGGCGCCGTTCGTTCCGCCGGCCCGCGTGGGGCGCGGACCCGACGTCGGGCGTCTTGTAGGTGACCACGGGGACCGTGGTGGCGACGGGGGTGGCCAGGTCGTGGTCGACGAGGTCGGCGATCACCTGCTCGATGCGCTTGTAGGCCGAGGGTGCCTCCTCGAAGAGCAACTGCCGGTCGCCGCACACCACCAGCGACCCCGCCCGGGTGCGGCGCAGCTCCTCGACGGTGTGCTTGGCCCGGCCCCGGCGCAGCGCGTCGGCCCGGGACATCTTGCGGCCCGCGCCGTGCGCCACCGAGTGGTTGGCCTCCGGGCCGGCGTGGGCGGCCACCAGGTAGGAGGGGGTGCCGCGGGTGCCGGCGATCAGCACGTCGCGCCCGTCGCCCGGCGCCGCGCCCTTGCGGTGCAGGTACCGCCCGTCGCGCACCTCGACCAGGTTGTGGCACTGGTCCACGATCGGCTCGGTCGGCTCGGCCCCGAGGGCGTGGGCGACCCGGGCGGCCAGCAGCCGCCGGTTGAGCGAGCCCCAGCGTACGGCGTCGTCGTGCCGCGCCAGGTAGGCGGCGGGATCGGGCGAGGGGCCCGCGCCGTGCACCTCGGTGTGCGCCCGCAGGATCCGCTCGCCCAGGCCGCGGGAACCACTGTGGACGATGAGCACCAGGTCGCCGCCGTCCAACCCGAGCCGGTTCGCGTGCTCCGGGTCGAGGACGGTCCCGATCCGCGCCAGCTCGACGAAGTGGTTTCCCCGGCCGACCGTGCCGAGTCCGTCGACGTGGCCGGCCGGAACGTCGCCGGTCAGGGCGGCCCAGGCCGGGTCGTCGGCGTCCTGCTCGGGGTCGAGGGCGCGGTCGAGGTCGGGGAACCGGGTGGCGAGCCGCTCCGGTACGGGTCGCCTGAGCGCGATGGGGAACACGGCGATGCCGCAACCGATGTCGGAGCCGACCAAAAACGGGTACAGCACGGTCGACGCCATGGCGGCCCCGATCGGGGCGCCCTTGCCGGGGTGCAGGTCCGGCATGCCGGCGACGTGAATCATGCCGTCGAGGGCGGCCACCTGGTGGCACTGCGCGACGGCCGCCGACTCGATCCAACTGGTAGGGGAGGCGAACACGGTGACGGTGGCCGGCGCGGAATCCGGCTGGAAAGGGTGCGTGGACAAAGACGCTCGCTTCTCACGAGAAGGGTTGGGCGGACGGCAGCACGGCGCCGCGTCGGCGCGGTGGGCCTGAGGTGCAACGGGTGCGGTCCGTCAGAACGTCATGGACCGCAGCCTCCCGGAGCGGACACCGCCCGGCAACCGACTTTCCGCCGCGGGGTTCGCCGGTGGGGTACGAGCGGACCACGGCCCCTGGGCCACCCGGGCCCGAAGCGTGGACGCCGGGCCCCGCCGGGTCCGGTGCCCACGTATCCTCCACGGGGTGCCGGCGGCGTGGCCCGGGCCGCGCCCGGCGTCGCGGGCACCGGCGGAGGCCGGGTGCCGACGGGCGGCGGGGGATCGGGGCGAGGCCGTGGGGAAGCAGCGCAGGCCACCGTGGTGGTGGACGGCCGTCCGGCAGGTCGTGGCCGTCGCCCTGCTCGTCACCCTGCCGGCCGGCGCGGCGGTGGCCGGGCCGTCGTCGTCGCCCGCGCCGGCTGCCGGAACGCCGGTCTGCCAGGTACGCGACAGCCGCCTCACCGAGATCTCCGGGATGGTCGCGACGGACACCGGGTTCGTGATGGTCAACGACAGCGCCGACGAGGAGTCCCGGCGGCGGGTCTTCTTCCTCGACAACCACTGCCGGGTGGTACGCACGGTGCGGTACCCGTCCCGCCCGCGCGACACCGAGGACCTGGCCGTCGCGGCCGACGGCACGATCTGGATCGCGGACATCGGCGACAACGACCGCTCGCGGGAGACGGTCGCCGTGTGGACGCTGCCGAAGGGTGCCGACCGGCCGGTGTTGCACCGGCTGACCTACCCCGACGGGCCGCACGACGCGGAGGCGCTCCTGTTGACCGCCGACGGCCGGCCGCTCATCGTGACGAAACAGGGCGGCGCCGCCGGCATCTACACCCCGACGCGGGATCCGGTGCCCGGTGGGACGGTGCCGATGGCGCGGCGGGGGCAGGTGGACCTTCCCGGCACGGACACCGCCAACCCCTTCGGCTTCCTCGGCCGCGCGGTGGTCACCGGCGCCGCCGCCGCACCGGACGGGCGGCGTGTGGTTCTGCGCACCTACGCCGACGCGTTCGAGTTCGACGTCGCCGACGGCGACGTGGTCGCGGCGCTGACCACCGGGGAGCCGCGGGTGGTCGCCCTGCCCGACGAGCCGCAGGGCGAGTCCGTCACCTACACCCGGGACGGCCGCTTCCTGCTCACGGTCTCCGAGACCGCCGACCAGCCGGCCGGCACCCGACCCACGGTCCTGCGCTACCCGACGCCCCCGCTGCCGACCGGGACCCCCCGTCCGGCCGCCGGGGTCACCGGGTCGCCGACCGCCACCGGCCCTTCCCGTCGGCGGGACTTCGGGGATGCGCTGGGCGCGCTGGCCCTGGTGGGGGTGGGCCTGATCGGGGTGGGACTGCTCGGCGCGGCCCGGTCCCGCCGCGCGAGGCGCTAGCCACCGGCCGGCGGCAAACGGACGGCCCGGAGGGAAGCGCCTTTCCGGGCAGATCCGTGCGCCGTGCGGCATGGTGGCCCGAGGTGGTCGATCCTCCGCACCTATTCTTGACTCATTCCAGAAAACGCGCGAGACTTCCAGCCGTGGTCACGACGCTGGACTTCCACCAGATGCTGCGCGGGGCCGCGTTGCGCGTGACCCGTCCCCGGGTGGCGGTGCTGAACGCGGTGCACACGCATCCGCACGCCGACACGGACGCCGTGATCGGCGCGGTGCGCACCGACCTGCCCGGGGTGTCCCGGCAGGCCGTGTACGACGTGCTGCACGTGTTGACGGCCGCGGGTCTGGTGCGGCGCATCCAGCCATCCGGCTCCGTGGCTCGCTACGAGTCGCGGGTCGGGGACAACCACCACCACGTGGTGTGCCGGTCCTGCGGCCGTATGGCCGACGTCGACTGCGCCGTCGGTGCGGCACCCTGCCTGACCGCATCGGACGACAGCGGCTTCTCGATCGACGAGGCCGAGGTCGTCTACTGGGGCCGGTGCCCCGACTGTTCCACCGTACGGAGTTGCTGAAACACCCCCCGATCCCGGAAGGATTCCTGTGGCTGAGAACCATGATGCAGTCGTCGGCGACATGAACTCGGAGGAGAGCGAGGCGCGCTGCCCGGTCGCCGCCGTGCGCGCTCCGCACCCGACCCAGGGCGGGGGGAACCGGGGTTGGTGGCCCGACCGCCTCAACCTGGGGATCCTCGCCAAGAACCCCGACGTCGCCAACCCGCTCGGGGCGGAGTTCGACTACGCCGAGGCGTTCAAGAGCCTCGACCTCGCCGCCGTGAAGCGGGACATCGCCGAGGTGCTGACCACCTCGCAGGACTGGTGGCCGGCCGACTACGGCCACTACGGCCCGTTCATCATCCGGATGGCGTGGCACAGCGCGGGTACCTACCGCATCAGTGACGGGCGTGGCGGTGCCGGTGCCGGGCAGCAGCGCTTCGCACCGCTCAACAGCTGGCCGGACAACGCGAACCTCGACAAGGCCCGCCGCCTGCTCTGGCCGGTCAAGAAGAAGTACGGCCAGCAGCTCTCCTGGGCCGACCTGATGATCCTCGCCGGCAACGTCGCCCTGGAGTCGATGGGCTTCAAGACGTTCGGCTTCGCCGGTGGCCGCGCCGACGTCTGGGAGCCCGACGAGGACGTCTACTGGGGCCCGGAGAGCACCTGGCTCGGCGACGAGCGCCACACCGGCGAACGGGACCTCGAGAACCCGCTCGCCGCGGTCCAGATGGGCCTCATCTACGTGAACCCGGAGGGCCCGCACGGCAGCGGGGACCCGATCGCCGCGGCCCGGGACATCCGCGAGACGTTCCGCCGGATGGCGATGAACGACGAGGAGACCGTCGCGCTGATCGCCGGTGGGCACACGTTCGGCAAGACCCACGGCGCGGCCGACCCGAACGAGTACGTCGGCCCCGAGCCCGAGGGTGCCTCGCTGGAGGAGCAGGGCCTGGGCTGGAAGAACACCTTCGGCACCGGCAAGGGTGGGGACACGATCACCAGCGGGCTCGAGGGCGCGTGGACGAACACCCCGGTGGCGTGGGACAACAGCTTCTTCGACATCCTGTTCGGCTACGAGTGGGAGCGGACCACGAGCCCCGCCGGCGCGATCCAGTGGAAGCCGAAGGACGGTGCCGGCGCGGGCACCGTGCCCGACGCCCACGACCCGTCGAAGAACCATGCCCCGACCATGCTGACGACCGACCTGGCGCTCCGGTTCGACCCGGTCTACGAGCCGATCTCGCGGCGCTTCCGGGAGAACCCGGCCGAGTTCGCGGACGCCTTCGCCCGGGCCTGGTTCAAGCTGACCCACCGCGACATGGGTCCGATCGCCCGCTACCTCGGTCCGGAGGTCCCCACCGAGACGCTGATCTGGCAGGACCCGGTGCCGCCGGTGACGCACGGCCTCGTCGCCGCCGCGGACGTCGCCACCCTCAAGGAGCAGATCCTCGCCTCGGGGCTGTCGGTGTCCCAGCTGGTCTCCACCGCGTGGGCCTCGGCGTCGACGTTCCGCGGCAGCGACAAGCGCGGCGGCGCCAACGGGGCGCGTATCCGCCTGGAGCCGCAGATCGGCTGGGAGGTCAACAACCCCGAGGAACTGGGGACGGTGCTGCACACCCTGGAGAAGATCCAGGAGGCGTTCAACGCCGCGCAGACCGGCGGGAAGAAGGTCTCGCTCGCGGACCTGATCGTGCTCGCCGGTGGGGTGGGCGTCGAGCAGGCGGCCAGGAACGCCGGCTACGCCGTCGAGGTGCCCTTCACGCCGGGCCGGACGGACGCGTCGCAGGAGCAGACCGACGTCGAGTCGTTCGCCGCGATGGAGCCGACCGCGGACGGGTTCCGTAACCACCTCGGCAAGGGTCACCGCCTGCCGGCCGAGTTCCTGCTGGTCGACAAGGCGAACCTGCTCACCCTGAGCGCGCCGGAGATGACGGTCCTCGTCGGCGGCCTGCGCGTGCTGGGCGCGAACCACCGGCAGTCGCCGCTGGGTGTGCTCACCACCGCCCCCGGGTCGCTGACCAACGACTTCTTCGTCAACCTGCTCGACCTGGGCACGACGTGGCGGCCGACGGCCGAGGACGCGAACATCTTCGAGGGTCGGGACGTCGCCACGGGCGAGGTCCGGTGGACCGGCAGTCGGGTCGACCTGGTCTTCGGCTCGAACTCGGAGCTGCGCGCGCTGGCCGAGGTCTACGCCAGCGACGACGCGCGGGAGAAGTTCGTGCACGACTTCGTCGCGGCGTGGGTGAAGGTGATGAACCTCGACCGGTTCGACCTCGCCTGATCCCCGAGCCGAGCCCGGGCCGGCCCGTGCGGGGCCGTCCCGGGCCTCCCGGCCGGCCCCGGGGCGGCGGGTCGGGCATCAGACGGAGGCGGGCGGCGTCGCCCGCGCCACCGTCCCGACGCCCGCCTCACCGACGCCGAAAATTCCGGAAGGCGGGTGAGAAGTAGCTCAGCGGAGAGCGGCGGAGCTGTCCCGCACCACCAGTTCGGTGGCCAGTTCCACCCGGGGAGACTCGATCTCCTCGCCCTGGGACAGCCGCAGCGCCGTGCGGGCGGCGAGCCGCCCCATCTCGACCAGCGGCTGCCGCACGGTGGTCAGCGGGGGTGACGCCCAGCGGGCCTCCGGCAGGTCGTCGAAGCCGACCACGCTGACGTCGTCGACGACCCGCAGCCCGCGACGGCGCACCGCCTCGTAGACGCCGAAGGCCATCTGGTCGCTGGCCGCGAAGATCGCGGTGGCCGGTTCGTCCAGCTCCAGCAGGGCCGAGCCCGCGGCGAAACCGGAGGAGTGGTAGAAGTCGCCCCGCTGCACGAGCTGATCGTCCAGGGGCACGCCGGCCCGCTCCAGGGCGGCCCGGTAGCCGTCCAGCCGGGCCCGGCTGCACAGCAGGTGGGTGGGGCCGGCGACGAGACCGATCCGCCGGTGCCCGAGCCCGAGCAGGTGCTCGGTGGCGGCGAGGCCACCGGCCCAGTTGGTGGCGCCGATCGTGGGCACGTCGGTGGCCGGCACGCCGGCCGGGTCGACCACCACCACGGGCACGTTGAGCCGGCGCAGCTGGGCGTGCACCGGCTGGCTCAGGTGCGAGGTCACCACGATCACCCCGTCGGAGGCGCGGGCGCGCAGGTTCTGCAGCCACTGCCGGGTCGAGGTGGACTCGCTGTGGATCGCCGAGACCACCGTGCCGACGCCGGCCGCGTGGCCGACGTCCTCCACTCCCCGGATGATCTCCACCGCCCACGGGCTGTCCAAATCGGGGAAGACCAGGTCGAGCAGGCCGGCCCGGCGGACCGTGCGGCTGCCGCGCCGCCGGTAGCCGTGCTGGCGCAGCAGGTCCTCGACCCGTTCCCGGGTGTCGGGGGCGACGTCGGAGCGCCCGTTGAGCACCCGGGAGACGGTGGGCACGGAGACGCCGGCCTCCTGCGCGATCGCAGTGATGGTCACCCTGCGCCCGTCGTCCGCCTTCACCCGCGCCTCCTTCACCCGCGTCTCCTCCACCCCACCGTGCCGCCGCAGCTGCGGAACCGCGTCCCGCCCCAGGGTCATCTTGCCGTACCGGCGGGGGGTTGACGACGGCGCGGTACGGTCCTAGCGTTCCGACAAGTTGCGGAGCTGTTCCGGAAATCCGCCCCACCCCTCTCGGTGGTCCGTGCACCCGGCACCGTCGACCACACCCGCCGGCGCGCCGACTTTTTGGTGACCCCGACGGACTGAGGAGCCGCGTGTACACCGACCTGCCCGAGGCGCAGCTGCGCGCCCACCACAGCGACCTGCGCGAGCCGGCGGACTTCGACGCCTTCTGGGCCGACACCCTCGCCGAGGCCCGGGACTGCGGCGGCGCCGTCGACGTCACGCCGGTGACCACACCGCTGACCGGTCTGGACGTGTTCGACGTGACCTTCCCCGCCTTCGCCGGTCAGCCGGTGAAGGCGTGGCTGCGCGTTCCGCGCGGCGCGCCCGGGCGACTGCCCACCGTCGTGCAGTACGTCGGCTACGGGGGCGGCCGTGGGCACCCGCTGGAGAACCTGCTCTGGGCCGCCGCAGGCTACGCCCACCTGCAGATGGACACCCGCGGCCAGGGCTCCGGCTGGAGCCGGGGCGACACCCCGGACCTGGCCGGGGCCGGCCCGCAGGCACCCGGAGTGGCCACCCGGGGCATCGACGATCCGCGCCGCTACTACTACCGCCGGTTCCTCACCGACGCGGTCCGGGCCGTCGACGCGGCCCGCCGCCTGCCGGCCGTCGACCCGAGCAGGGTTGCCGTGCTCGGGCACAGCCAGGGCGGCGCCGCCGCGCTGGCCGCCGCCGCCCTGGTGCCGGACCTGGTGGCCGCGGTGGCGTACGTGCCGTTCCTCTGCGACATCCCGCGCGCCGTGACCATCACCGACGCCCACCCCTACCGGGAGATCCGGGACTACCTGGCCGTGCACCGGGACCGGGAGGAGCAGGCGCTGCGCACCCTCGGCTACGTCGACGGGGTCGCCTTCGCGCGGCGGGCGGGCGTGCCGGCCCGGTTCTCCGTCGCGTTGATGGACGAGATCGTGCCCCCGTCCACGGTCTTCGCCGCGGTCAACGCGTACCGGGGGCCGGCGGAGCTGGCGGTGTGGCGGTACAACGGCCACGAGGCCGGCGGCATCGACGACGACGCGGCGGCGCTGGAGTTCCTCCGGCGGGCAGTTGGCGACTGAGCGTCCGCCGCACGACCCGGTCGGCGGCCCACAGCCGCCATGCTGTCGCGCGATCCCCGACGGCTCCGCCCGCCGGGACTGGTAGACAGGGCACCATGGGCGCAGCGAGACGGCTGGCGGTGGTGGTTGTCCTGGCCGCGACGGTCACCGCCGCCTGCCAGCGGCCCGAGCCGCGCCCGCGCCCGTCGCCGTCGCCGAGTCCGTCGCCCACGCCGACGTCGTCCGCCACCGGCCCGCGCGCCCCGGCCGACTTCGTCGACCTCGCCGCCGTCGACCCGAGCATCCGCACCGACATCCGCTACGCCACCGCGCACAACTTCGTCGGCCGGCCGGTCACCGGCTACGCCGAGCCGCGCTGCCTGCTCACCCGGCGGGCGGCGGAGGCCCTGCACCGGGTGCAGGCCGCCGCGCTCGCCCAGCACCGCAGCCTCAAGGTGTACGACTGCTACCGCCCCCAGCAGGCGGTGAACGACTTCGTCAGCTGGGCGAAACTCCCCGGCGAGCAGCAGATGAAGGGCGAGTTCTATCCCGACGAGCCCAAGGACCGGCTGTTCGCCGACGGCTACATCGGCGCGCCGACGGCGCACAGTCGGGGCAGCACGCTGGACCTCACCCTGGTCCCGGTGCCCACCCCAGAGCAGCCGGCGTACGTGCCGGGGCAGCCGCTGGTGGCCTGCACCGCGCCGGCGGGCCGGCGGTTCCCCGACAACTCGGTCGACATGGGCACCGGCTTCGACTGCTTCGACTCGCGCGCCCACACCGCCGACCCCCGGATCACCGGGGCGGCGCGGGACAACCGGCAACTGCTCAAGCGGCTGATGAGCGCGCAGGGCTTCGAGAACTACCCCCGCGAGTGGTGGCACTACCGCTACGTCGACGAGCGGTACCCGAAGACGTACTTCGACTTCCCGGTGGCCCGCTCGTCGCTGCGGTGAGCGCCGCCCCGGCGGGGGGCGGCGCCCACCGGCGGCGTCAGAGGATGCCGCGGGCGGCGAAGGCGGCCCGGGTCGCGTTCGCGGCCGGGGTGCCGTAGAGCCGCTGGGCGGCGGCCACCGTGGCCAGCGCCGCGTCGCGGAACGTGGTGTCCTTGGCGAAGTCGAACTGCGCGTCGACGATCAGCGTGGTCGCCTCGCGGTCACCGAGCGCGGCGCGGATGTCCCACAGCGCGCGCGACCAGATCTCGCCGTCGGCGTGCACCTCCCCACGCAGGTCGGCCGGGTAGACCTTGGTACCGTCGAGGCGGCGCAGGCAGTGCGGGACGGTGCGGGTGTACGACACGGAGTCCCAGTCGGCCACGCAGGCCTCCGGGGTTTTCGTCGGCACACCGGCGGCCCAGCTGGTCACCACGACCGCCAGGTAGTCGCCGAACGCCTCACCGATCGCGCCGGACTCCAGGGTGGTGCCGAAGCCGGGCACCTGGCCGTCCTGCACCGAGTGGCCGTACTCGTGGATGATCACCTCGGCGTCCTCGGCGTCGTCCACCCCGCCCTTGCCCAGGGTGATGTTCGCCTTGTCGTCGCGGAAGAACGAGTTGTCCCCGCCGAACTGGTCGATGCGCAGCTCGATCTGCCGCTGGTTGACCGGCCGCAGCGTGCTGCCGAAGCCGAGCGACTGCAGGTACGCCTGGGCGGTGTTCACCCAGTGGTAGCCCATCACCTGCTCGAACTCGTCGGCGTCGCGGTGCCACGCCGGGTACGCGCCGTCCACCGCCCGCGCGGCCTTGCCGGTGCTGCTCTTGACCACCACGTACCGGCCGGTCAGGGTGCCGGAGCCGTCCAGGTTGGTCAGCAGCACCGACCGGTACGCGGCGGCCAGCGCCGGGTAGTCGGCGTCCTTCTGGTCGGTCAGCGACTCGTCGCCGAGCTGCTGCACCGGGTTCGGCGCGAAGACCGTCGCGGTGGCGGTGTGGTCGTAGGGATCGCCGGCCGCCTGGACGGTCGTGCCGCCGGCGACCAGCGCCGCGCCGACCGCCGAGGCGATCAGCGCGGAACGTCGGATGTGGGGGTGCATCATGATCCCTTCAGAGGTGGATCGATCCGCTGAGATTAAGCTCCCCGTCGAGCACTGCCAAGCACCGACGAGCAGGCCAACGGGGGCTGCGAGGAAGGACGGATCGTGGAGACCGAACGGATCGGCCCGCCACTGCGGGCCGGGGAGCGGGAGATGCTGCGCGCCTTCCTCGACTTCCACCGGGCCACCCTGGAGCTGAAGTGCGAAGGGCTCAGCGACGAGGAGCTGCGCCGCCGGTCCTCGCCGCCGTCGGCGCTGTCGCTGCTCGGCCTGGTCCGGCACATGGCCGAGGTGGAGCGCACCTGGTTCCGCCGGGTCATCAACCAGGAGGACATCCCGCTGGTCTGGTCGGAGACCGGCGACTTCCAGCAGGCGTACGACGCCGGCACCGCCGACGCACCCGAGGCGTTCGCCGCGTGGCGGCGGGAGGTCGAGCACGCCCGCCGCATCGAGCGCGAGGCCGAGTCCCTCGACGTCACGGCGTACAACGCGCGCTGGGGCGAGGACGTCTCGTTGCGGCTGGTGATGCTGCACATGATGCACGAGTACGCCCGGCACAACGGCCACGCGGACTTCCTCCGCGAGGCCGTCGACGGCACCGTCGGCGTCTGACCGTGTCGCCGGCCGGGACCGAGGTCCCGGCCGGCCCGTCGAGCCGGACCGGGTCGCTCACCTGTCGCCGAGCGGCAGCCAGGCCAGCACGTCCTGGATCCGCGCGTCCCAGTACGCCCAGTCGTGGCCGCCGGGGGAGAAGTCCACGGTCAGTGGCGCACCGCGCCGGCGGGCGGTCTCGACGAACCGGGTGTTGTCCTCGTGGAGGAAGTCCTCGGTGCCGCAGGCGACGTAGAGCGCGGGCAGGTCGCCGCCGGCGCGCTCCAGCAACGCCACGGTGTCGTCGTCGGCGCTGGCCACCTCCCGGTCGCCCCAGACCGTGTGCCAGACGGCGGGGTCCATCGGGCTGGTCGGGTGGTTGCGCCGGTGGGCGACGTTGAGCGCGCCGGAGAGGCTGGCCGCCGCCGCGAACCGGTCCGGCTGGCGCAGCGCCCATTTCATCGCCCCGTAGCCGCCCATCGACAGGCCGGCGACGAAGGTGTCCTCGCGGCGGTCGGAGAGGCGGAAGAAGGATCGGCAGACCTCGGGCAGTTCCTCGCTGAGGAAGGTCCAGTACCGGTTGCCGTGCGTCTCGTCGGTGTAGAAGCTCCGCGCCACCTGCGGCATCACCACCGCCAGACCGAGCGGCGCCACGTACCGCTCGATCGAGGTGCGCCGCGTCCAGATGGTGTCGTCGTCGGTCAGCCCGTGCAGCAGGTAGAGCACCGGCGGGTCGTCGTCGCCGGTGCTGCTGCCGGCCATGCCGATCCCGGCCGAGCTGCGTTCCGGCAGCAGCACCGTCATCGAGGTGCCCAGGCCGAGCGCCTCGGAGAAGAAGTCACATCGGATCCGCGCCACGAGGCTGGATCGTACGCCGGTCGTCGCGATCGGCCCGCGTACCGCGGGGCGACGCAGGCCCACGGCCGCGACCGCCGCGAGCATCCCGGCGGTGGAGGTCGGCGCCGGTTCCGGCCGGGTCGCCCGCCTCGGCCGGCCCAGGTCGGGCGGCGTGCGCACCACCGCGGCGGGACCGAACAGTGCGACCGCGACCGGCGCGGCCGGGGCCGCCGGCCGGGCCCGCGCAGCGGCCCGAAGGGGGTCAACCCGGGCCGGGCCGATGGAAGCGGAATCTGGAGTTCCTATTGCCGAGGGCCCCCGGGCGGGACAGGATGACCATGCGCGCCGGAAACACACCCGTAACCTGCGTGCAGCTGGTCTCTGTCACAAGGAAGTGGGAGTCAGTCATGAGCGACGTGTCGACGGCACTGGGTGTGCGTCTCTACCCGGACCTGGTCGAGCAGGGTGGTCTGGCGCCCGCGCTGGCCGACGCGGCCGCTCGGGCGCAGCTCGACGTCGGGCAGGTGACCGCCCCGGACCACGGCCGCGCCCGGTTCACCTGCGCCGAGATCAGCTCCCCGCAGGGCGTGGTCTGCGTCGGCCTCGGCTCCCAGGCCCGATATTTCATGATCGACCTGCGGGTGGCCGGCGAGGTCCGGGCCCGCGGCGACGCCACCGACCTGGTCCAGGTGGCGCAGGTGGCCACCGCCTGGCGGGCCGGGGCGACGATCGCCGAACTCACCGCGCGGTTCCCCTTCATGGAGGAGATGAAGCGCTACCCGGTGGCCCAGGCCGGCTAAGCGTTTCCCCGCTGCGGGGACGGTCGAGAGCTCGACCGGAGCGCGTCCCGGCTGACCAGGCGCTCCCCGGGCCCGCCCTCGTCGTGGGCTACGCCGTCGTCATCGGCCTGCACCAGGCACTCGTCGCGGCATTCGACCTGCCGCGAAACGTGCGCGTACCGGTGTGGCTCGCCGCCGGCGTCTTCTACGGCGGCATCGCAGCGGTTGTCGTCGCCGGCGCCGTCGTCGCCGTGCGGGTCGCCCTACGAGACACGCCCCGCATCCGGCACACCGCCACGCGGATGGCGCTGCTGCTACCGCCCGCGCTCGCGGCGGCGATCGTCGCCGCGAGCGCTTTCGGCTGGGCGCTCAACTTCCCGCTCACTCCGGTCGCGATCGGCACCGAGGCGGCGATTGTCCTCGCGACGTTCCTTGCCGCGGCGGCGTCGGCCCGTCGCTGGTCGCTGACCGCGAGAGGGTGAGCCGGCCGGCGCGACGGTGCCCGGCTCCGTACACCGGTGCCCCCGCAACGAGAGGCCGCGATCCGACTCGTCACCGGGCCTGGGGCCCGGGCGCCGCACTGGTCCCACCCGCCGGCTCCAAGCCGGCCCGGCCGCAGCAAGGCGCCGAAGTCGACGGCCGATCGCCGTCCCGTCCGCGCTGCCGTCGGGTAATCGAGAGGCCGTCCGGCGGCGGCTTCCCTAGGATCGCCTGATGTTCCGGCCGACGTACCCGATCCGCTCCGCCCGGCTCACCCTGCGCCCGGTCACGCTGGACGACCTCGACGACGTGCACGCGTACCAGCGCCGGCCCGACGTCGTCCGGTGGATGCTCGGCGCCGGGCCCCGCACCCGCGAGCAGTCGCGGGCGTCGGTGGTCGCCATGGCCGGCGAGGACGCGCTGCGCGCGGAGGGTGACTGCCTGACCCTCGCCGTGGCCACCGACGCCGGAGTGATCGGGACCGTGGAGCTGGTCTGGCGCAGCCGGCGCGACCGCACGGCGGAACTCGGGTACGTGCTCCACCCCGACCACGGCGGCCGTGGGCTGGCCACGGAAGCCGCCACGGCCCTGCTGGACTGGGGCTTCGACGAGTTCGGCCTGCACCGGATCTACGCCCGGTGCCACGGCCGCAACGAGGCATCCGCCCGCCTGATGGCCCGGCTCGGCATGCGCCAGGAGGCGCACCACGTCCAGAGCTACCGGTTCCGGGGAGAGTGGGCCGACCAGCTCGTCTTCGCCGTCCTGGCCGACGAATGGCGGTCCCGACCGGGTTGACTGGGTCGTCTCAGTCTGAGGACACCGCATGATCCGAGGGCGCGCGGCCCGGCCGCACGCCTTCACGGCCGTATTCCGGTGGACTCTCTGAAGCTCGACGGCGACCGACGTCTCTTCGACCTGCTCATTGCCTGGGATCCGGAGCAGCAGGAAGACCCGTAGCTCAACTCGCTCCGAAACGATCAGTAAATCGGTTGCCGGCGCCACCCGCCGGTTGCTGCAATCCCACCGACGACGTCCACCGGTTGGAGGAGCACCACGATGCGAGCCGCGTCCATGTCCCACCAGGAAGGAATGCCCGCCTGCTCGAAGGACATGACGCCTCGTGAAAACTCTCAACCTCGGAATCCTCGCCCATGTCGACGCCGGTAAGACCAGCCTGACCGAACGGCTGCTGCACACCGCCGGTGTCATCGACGAACCCGGCAGCGTCGACGCGGGCAGCACCCGCACCGACACCATGGCGCTGGAGCGGCAGCGCGGCATCACCATCCGCTCCGCCGTGGTCGCCTTCACCGTCGCCGGGATCACCGTCAACCTGATCGACACCCCCGGCCACCCCGACTTCATCGCCGAGGTGGAACGGGTCCTCGGCGTACTCGACGGCGCGGTGCTGGTGGTCTCCGCCGTCGAAGGCGTGCAGGCCCAGACCCGGGTGCTCGCCCGGACCCTGCACCGACTCGGCATCCCCACCCTGCTCTTCGTCAACAAGGTGGACCGGTACGGTGCCGACCCGGACGCGGTGCTGCGCCAGATCGCCGACCGGCTCACCCCCGACGTGGTCGCCCTCGGCCGCGTCGTGGCCGCCGGCACCCCGGCCGCCCGCTGGCTCCCCGCCGCCCCGCAGGACCCCGACCACACCACCCGGCTGGTCGACCTGCTCACCGCGCACGACGACGCGCTGCTCACCACGTACGTCCGGGACGAGTGCGCGGTGACCGCGACCCGGCTGCGCGCGGCGCTCGCCGCCCAGACCGCGCGGGCCCGGGTCCACCCGGTCCACGCCGGCTCGGCCATCACCGGCGCCGGAGTGGACGACCTGCTCACCGGTATCGCCGAACTCCTGCCGGCAACCGAGGGCGACGACACCGCCCCGCTCTCCGGCACCGTCTTCAAGGTCGAGCGCGGCCCGGCCGGCGAGAAGATCGCCTACGCCCGGATCTTCGCCGGCATTGTCCGGGTCCGCGACCGGATCCGCTACCGGGGCGGACACGAGGCCAAGGTCACCGCGATCGCCGTCTTCGCCGACGGCGACGCCGTGGCGCGCGACGCGGTCGGCGCGGGCCGCATCGCCCGGCTGCACGGCCTCACCGACGTCCGCGTCGGCGACCACCTCGGCACCCCGCCCGCCCGGCCCGCCGGGCGGCACCACTTCAGTCCGCCCACCCTGGAGACGGTCGTGGTGCCCGACCGACCCGCCGACCGGCCCGCGATGCACGCCGCCCTCACCCAGCTCGCCGAGCAGGACCCGCTGATCAACCTGCGTCAGGACGACCTGCGCCAGGAGATCGCCGTGTCCCTCTACGGCGAGGTGCAGAAGGAGGTCATCCAGGCCACCCTCGCCGACGAGTACGGCGTGCCGGTCACCTTCCGGGAGACCACCACCGTCTGCGTGGAACGGGTGATCGGCGTCGGCGCCGCCGTCGAGTGGATCGGCAAGGACCCCAACCCGTTCCTCGGCACCGTGGGCCTGCGGATCGAGCCGGCGCCGGTCGGCAGCGGCATCGAGTTCCGGCTCGGCATCGAACTCGGCTCCATGCCGATGGCCTTCCTCAAGGCCGTCGAGGAGACCGTCCGGGAGACTCTCCGCCAGGGCCTGCACGGCTGGGCGGTCCTCGACTGCCTGGTCACCCTCACCCACGGCGGCTACTGGGCCCGGCAGAGCCACGCCCACGGCGTGTTCGACAAGAGCATGTCCAGCACCGCCGGCGACTTCCGCAACCTCACCCCGCTGGTGCTGATGACCGCGCTGCGCCGGGCCGGCACCCGGGTCCACGAACCGGTCCACCGCTTTCACCTCGACCTGCCCGCCGACCTGCTCGGCACGGTGCTGCCGGTGCTGGCCACCCTGGACGCGGTGCCCCGCAGCGCCACCCTGCGCGGCGGGTCGTACCTGCTCGACGGGGACGTGCCGGCCGGGCAGGTGCACGCGCTGGAGCAACGCCTGCCCGCCCTCACCCGGGGCGAGGGAACCCTGGAGTCCGAGTTCGACCACCACCGGCCGGTACGCGGGCCGGTGCCCAGCCGCCCCCGCTGGGACCACGACCCGCTGCACCGCAAGGAATATCTGCTCGCCGTGGCCCGCCGGGTCACCGCCCGGCCGGAGCGGTGACCGGCCGCGGCCACCGGGCGAACAGGTCGGCCGGGATCATCCCGCAGCAGGCTACGGCGGGGACTGTTCAGCGCCGGTCGAAACGTTCTCGCGAATATTCGTTGCGGCCGTCCCGGCGCGGCACCTACCTTTGTTGAGCAACGTCAACCGGTTCCACACCCAGGGAGCACACCGTGTCGCAGCAGTACCGCACACAGGCCGAGCGGCCCACGCCGCGCGGTGGTGCCCTGCTGCCGGAAGGCAACCTGGGCTCCTGCCGACGGCAGCGGTGGCAACCGGGGTGGTGGCGCGACTAGCGCCGGCGCGACACACGCGCAGCCGCCCGCCCCGTGACCCGGGACCGGGCGGCTTTTCGTCACCCGGGGTCCGAGGGGTGTAGCTCAAAGGAAGAGCACCGGATTCCAAACCCGACGGTTGCAGGTTCGAATCCTGCCGCCCCTGCCTCACCTGTCCCGGCCCGCCGCCGGCGACGTCGCTCCTTCTCAACTCCACAGTGGACGGCATGAACACGATCCCGGCCGGCGCGCGCGCCGGCCGGGCATCCGGGACGTGGGAGCTGGCTGACCCGCTCGCCTTGGGCGCGAGAGACACGCGGTTCGATTCCGCGGTCCCGGACTTGCGCGTGGACGGCGACCGCCGTCCCGCACGGGCCGTTGGAGCAACAGGAAGCTCACCCGGTTCTCACCCGGGAGGCTGCGGGTTCGAGTCCCGTACGGCCTACGCCGGTCCCGCCCCGGGACCAGCCCGCGGTTGTAGCGCAGTCAGGCAGCGCGTCACCCCGCCACGGTGAAGATCGCCGGTTCGAATCCGGCCAACCGCTCGAACAATCAGCGAAATTCAAGGAGACGACGATGGGTTTCACCCCGCTGGCCGGTACCCGGGCGCCGGTCCGGGTCTGGACCGACCCGTACACCATCGAGGCGCAGGCGGCGAAGCAACTGCGCAACATCGGTGCGCTGCCGTGGGTGCAGGGCGTCGCCGTCATGCCGGACGTGCACTTCGGCAAGGGCGCGACGGTCGGCTCGGTCATCGCAATGCGGCAGGCCGTCTCGCCCGCCGCGGTCGGCGTCGACATCGGCTGCGGCATGTCGGCGGTCCGCACCTCGCTCACCGCCGCGGACCTGCCCGACGACCTCGCTCCGCTGCGTACGGCGATCGAGGCGGCCGTCCCGGTCGGCTTCGCGATGCGCGACGACGCGGTCGACCCGCGCCGGATCCGGGGCCTGGAGCAGCGCGGCTGGGACGACTTCTGGCGGCGCTTCGGCACCCTCGACCGGAAGGTGGCGCAGCTGGAGACCCGGGCCCAGCGCCAGCTCGGCACCCTCGGCGGGGGCAACCACTTCATCGAGGTCTGCCTGGAGCAGGGCAGCCCCGACGACGGCCGGGTCTGGCTGATGCTGCACTCCGGTTCCCGCAACATCGGCAAGGAACTGGCCGAGCGGCACATGGCGGTCGCCCGCGGGCTGCCGCACAACGTGGACCTGCCCGACCGGGACCTCGCGGTGTTCCTCGCCGGCACCCCGGAGATGGACGCCTACCGCCGGGACCTCTGGTGGGCGCAGGAGTACGCGCGGCGCAACCGGGCGGTCATGCTCGCCCTGCTGTGTCAGGTCGTGCGGGAGGAGTTCCCGCAGGTGACCTACGACGAGCCGATCTCCTGCCACCACAACTACGTGGCCGAGGAGACGTACGACATGGTGGAGGTGCTGGTCACCCGCAAGGGGGCCATCCGGGCCGGGAAGGGCGACCTGGGCATCATCCCCGGCTCGATGGGCACCGGCTCGTACATCGTGCGCGGCAAGGGCAACCTCGACGCGTACAACTCGGCCTCGCACGGCGCCGGGCGGCGGATGTCGCGCGGGCAGGCGAAGCGGACGTACACCACCGAGGACCTGGCCCGGCAGACGGCCGGCGTGGAGTGCCGCAAGGACGCCGGGGTGGTCGACGAGATCCCCGGCGCGTACAAGGACATCGCCCAGGTGATGGCCCAGCAGGAGGACCTGGTCGAGGTGGTCGCCCACCTCAAGCAGATCGTCTGCGTGAAGGGTTGACACCCGGACCGGCGCCCTCGGGGGGTGGGCGCCGGTCACTCGCCCCGGTGGCGCAGCGGATAGCGCGCCGGTCTACGAAACCGGAAGCCCAGGTTCGACTCCTGGTCGGGGCACGGTCCGCCGTCGGCGGACGCCTTGCGAGCTGGTGCAATTGGCAGCACACCCGATTCTGGATCGGTGAGGTTCGAGGTTCGAGTCCTCGGCTCGCAGCTCACGCCCTCGTAGCCCAACGGGAGAGGCAGCGGTCTGAGGGGCCGCGCAGTGCGCGTTCGAATCGCGCCGAGGGCACGTGTTCACGCCCGGGTAGCCCAACGGCAGAGGCACCGTTTTCAGGAAGCGGCCAGTGTGCGTTCGAATCGCACCCCGGGTACGTACGGCGGGAGGGCATCCCGCCGCTCATGCCCCCGTGGCGCAGCGGAGAGCGCGTCGGAATCCGGATCCGAAGGCCGCTGGTTCGACTCCAGCCGGGGGCACGAAGGTTGCGTCCACGAGAGTGGTGTGCGACTTGCCCGTGATGGGCGTGTTCTGCACTACAGCTAGCTGTACCTCATGTCCGGTGGTACGGGGTATCGATCCAGGTCGCGGCCCAACCTAACGTCGGACGGCGTGAGATCAACGAGGGACCCGTCGAGGCGGCGCGTCGCGCAGGCCGAAACCACCGCGACCGCAATGCCGACAGTCGGGACATCGTCCTATGCAGTGCGCCTGGATTCGGTGTCGAAGGAGTACCGGTCGGGGAAGAACGCGGTACGGGCTCTCGACGCGGTGACAGCCGGGTTCCCACGCGGTACGTTCACCGCCATCATGGGCCCGTCCGGGTCCGGCAAGAGTACGTTTCTGAACTGCGCGGCCGGTCTGGACCGGCCCACGTCGGGTCGGGTCGTGCTGGGCGACACGGAGTTGTCCAGCCGGTCGGAGACCGAGTTGACCGAGTTGCGGCGGGACCGGATCGGGTTCGTCTTCCAGGCGTACAACCTGCTGGGCTCGCTGAACGTGGAGGAGAACGTCACGCTGCCGCTGCGGCTGGCGGAACGGAGGATCGACCGCGCGTTCCTGCGCCAGGTGCTCACCGCGGTCAGCCTCGGCGAGCACCTCAAGCGGCGGCCGAGCGAACTCTCCGGCGGTCAGCAGCAGCGGGTCGCAGTTGCCCGCGCGCTGATCAATCACCCGGACGTGGTGGTCGCGGACGAGCCGACCGGTGCGCTGGACTCCCGGTCTAGCCGGCAGGTTCTGGAACTGCTGCGACAAATCGTGGATGACATGGGGCAGACGGTGCTGATGGTCACCCACGACCCGGTCGCCGCATCGTACGCCGACTCGGTGGTGTTCCTGGCCGACGGCAAGCTCGCGGGTGAGCTGACCCGACCCACTCCGGAGCAGGTCGCGGCGCGCGTGACGCACCTGGGCGAGTAGTGATCCGCCGCATCCGGCGGCTGGTCCGCCTCGTGGTGCCGTTGCCCAGGGACCTGTCGTTGGCGTGGAGCACGATCAAGCAACGCAAGGGCGGTTTTGTCGGCTCCTTCATCGCGATCGCTGCGGGCTCGGCGGTGATCACCGCATGCGGGATTCTGCTGCAGTCGGGGCTCGGCACCGGCGTGACCCCCGAGCGGTACTCGGGCGCGGCGGTGGGCGTCGGCGCGGACCAGTCGTTCTGGCTGGACGAGTCCTCGGCGGTCCGGTACAGCGAGCGCGTCACGCTGCCCGCGGACAAGGTCGCCGCCGTCGCCGCGGTGCCCGGTGTCCGGTCCGCCATCGGCGATGTCAACGTCGAGGTCAGCATGCTGACCCCGGACGGCGACGCGGTGAGCGGCCCGCACGACTTCCCGGTACTCGGGCACGGCTGGTCCGCAGCGGCGCTCGCGCCGTTCCAGGTGAGCAAGGGCCGCGCGCCCTCCGCGCCCGGCGAAGTCGTGCTGGACGCCGACCTCGCCGAGCGCGGCGACGTTTCGCTCGGTGCGACGGTGCGGCTCGTGGTCGGCTCGATCCCGTCGTCCTACCGCGTGGTGGGTATCGCCACCGCCCCGGACGGGTTGGACCGGCAGTCCGCCGTGTTCTTCACCGACGAGCAGGCGACCAGGCTGTCCGGCCGCCCGGAACGGGTGGACGCCATCGGTGTGCTTGCCGCGCCCGGCGTCACACCGTCCGAGCTGGCCGGGCGCATCACTGCCGCCGTGCCGGGCGCGGTGGCCAAGACCGGCGTGGGGCGCGGTGATGTGGAGTTTCTGGATGTGGGCGACGCCCGCAGTTTGGTGGTGGAGACGGCGGCGTCGTTCGGCGGCACCATGGTATTGATTGTGGTGTTCGTGGTGGCGAGCACTCTTGCGCTGTCGGTACGGCAGCGCAGGCGCGAACTGGCCCTGCTGCGCGCCATCGGCGCGACGCCCAGGCAGATCCACTGGATGATCAATGCCGAGTTGACCCTGGTGTCGTTTACGGGTGCCCTGGTCGGCGCGATCCCCGGCGTGATGCTCGCGTTCGTGATGCGCGGCGTGTTCGTCCTCGCCGGCGCGATGCCCCCGGACTTCGAGATGCAGGTGGGGGTGCTGCCCGCCCTCGCCGCACTGGTGTTGTGCATGATCAGCGCCCGGCTCTCCGGCTGGCTGGTCGCGCGCCGGGTGGCCAAGGTCAGTCCGGTCGAGGCGCTCGGGGACGCCGCGGTCGAGCCCAAGAGACTCGGCTGGGTCCGGTTGATTGTCGGGGTCCTGCTCATCCCGCTCGGGCTGCTGCTGACCTTGGGCAATGTGGCGTCGGCCGGTGAATCAGTCGCCGACACCGCGGCGAGCGCGGTTCTCTTGTTCGTCGTGGCGCTCGGGTGTCTCGGACCTCTGCTGCTCAACGGCGCCCTCGTGCTGTTCGGCTGGATCCTGAGCCTGCGATCCACGGCCAGCGGCTTCCTCGCACAGGCCAACGCGCGGGCCAACTGGCGGCGGCTCAGTGCGGCCACCACACCGCTGGCCATGGGCGTGACCCTGGCCGCCATGCAGGTGTTCGGCGCCTCCACGACGATCGCGGGAGCGCGGCACCAGCTCGAGGACGGACTGCGGGCCGACCACGTGTTGACCGTGTCGTCCGGCGCTGGAGTGTCCCCCGAGGTCGTCGACGCCGTGCGCGGCGTGCCCGGGGTAGCCGTGGCGACGCCGGTGGCGCAGATGCAGGTGCTCCTGACGTTCCCGTCCGAGGACAGCACCGCGACCAAGGTCTACGCCGCCCAGGGTGTCGCGCCCGAACGGCTCTCCGAAACCATGGATCTCGCGGTGATTCGGGGTGACGTTGCGGGCCTGCGGGGCGAGGCGGTGGCGCTGAGCCGAATCGTCGCGCAGACCGTCCATGCGAAAGTCGGCGGGACGACCGAACTCCACCTCGGCGACGGCACGGTGATCAAGCCGCGGGTGGTGGCGATCTACGAGAACGGCCTGGGCTTCGGGGACATCACCCTGCCCAACGACCTCGTCGTCGCTCACACCACTTCGCAGGTCAACACCGCGGTGCTGATCAGGTCCGCGGACGGGACCGACTCGAAGGCGCTCATTGGCGCGCTGCGCGGCGCCGTCGAGAGCTACCCGACGGTCCAGGTGGGCGGCCGGGAGGCGTTCCTGGCCGCGCCCGGGGCCGGCGGCCAGGGTGACTGGGCGCTCAATCTGCTGTTCCAGACCGTGCTGCTGGGCTATATCGCCATCGCCGTGGTGAACACCCTGGTGATGGCGACGGCGGCGCGGGTTCGCGAGTTCGCGATGCTGCGGCTCATCGGTGCCAGCCAGCACCAGGTTCGCGCGATGATGAACGGCGAGGCCACGATCGTGGTCCTCTCGGCGCTGCTGTTCGGTCTGCTGGCGACGATCCCGCCGCTGATCGGCTTCAGTCTCGGGCTGACGAGGTCGCCCACGCCCAGTATCTCCCTCATCGGTCTCATCGCAATCGTGGCACTCACCATCGCGCTCTGCTGGGGTGCGATCACGATAGCCACACGGTTCGCGATGCGGCCCGGGCCGGTCGACGCGATCGGCGGGCGCGAGTGACGGACGACTGGGACGGGACAGGTCAGTAACCGCTCGTCTGGCCTGCGGCGTTGAGGTAGGCGAGGACGGCGAGGACGCGGCGGTGGCCGCTGTCGGTCACGGCGAGGCCGAGTTTGGTGAAGATGTTGCCGATGTGCTTGTGGACGGCGTTATCGGTGATGACAAGCTGCTGAGCGATGGCGTTGTTGTTGTGTCCCTGTGCCATCAATGCGAGCACCTCGCGTTCGCGGGGGGTGAGGGCGGCGATCGGGTCACCGGCACGTTGGACGAGTTGCGCGATGACCTGTGGGTCCATTGCGGTGCCACCGGCGGCGACGCGGCGCAGCGCGTCAACGAACCCGTCCACCCGGCTGACCCGGTCCTTGAGGAGATAGCCGACGCCGCCGCCGGTGGTGGAGAGCAGTTCGGCGGCGTACTGCTGCTCGACGTATTGCGACAGCACCAGGACCGGCAGGCCGGGTTGTTCCCGGCGGGCCTGCAGGGCGGCTCGGATTCCTTCGTCGCGGTACGACGGCGGCAGCCGGACATCGACGATCGTGACGTCAGGCCGGTGCTCCCGCACGGCGGCGAGGAAACCCGCCGCATCGTCGGCGATGGCCGCGACCTGGAAGCCCGCGCGGCCCAGCATGAGTTCCAGCCCGGTGGACAGCAGCACGTTGTCTTCGGCGATCACAACCCGCATGGCAGCTCCACGGTGATGGCCGTCGGTCCGCCGGCTGGGCTGTCGATGTCGACGATGCCATCGAGTGCGAGCACCCGGCGACGGATCCCGGCGATGCCGGTGCCCCGCCGATCGTCGGCGCCGCCGGTGCCGTTGTCAGTGACCGCCACCGACAACCGATCTGCCGTGCGGCTGACCCGTACGCCGGCCGCGGTCGCCTGGCTGTGTTTGGTGATGTTGGTGAGTGCCTCGGCGACCGCGAAGTAGACGACGGCCTCCACGGCCGGCGGAACCCGTCCGAGGGCGCCGATGTCCAGCCGGGTCGGCACGCCGCACCGGGTGGCCGCGGCGGTCAGCGCACCGTCGAGGCCCCGGTCGGCGAGGATCGGCGGATAGACGGTTCGGATCACCTCGCGCAGTTCGGTCATCGCTTCTTCGGTCCCTTCGTGCGCGTCCCGAAGGAGTTCTTCCACGAACTGGTCGTCCCGTGGATTGTCGGAAAACGCCTGCCGGGCCATGGCCAGCCGCATTGCGATGGACACCAGCCGGGCTTGGGTGCCATCGTGCAGGTCGCGTTCGATGCGGCGCAGCTCCGCGCCGTGCGCGTCGAGCACGTCCGCGCGGGTGCGGGTCAACACGGCGACCCGTTCGGCGAGCTGTTCATTTGTCGAGTGCGACAGCACCACCAGGCAGATCCGGGCGTGTGTGCGAGCGATCGGCGGGAAGCCAAGGTATGCCAGCGCGGTGAGCAGGAAGATCTGCGATAGACCAAGGGTGAGGGCTGTCGTCCAATCGGTCACCGGGACGTCGATGAACAGCCGCGGCCGGTCCTCCAGCCTGAACGCCCACCACAGTGGTGCGGCGATCACGGCGACGACGACATTGCCCACGCACAGCAGGGTGGGCAGGCCGAGCGCCAGCCCGGTCACGGCGTTCACCGGCAGCCAGAGCAGAGCGCGGGATGTGCGGACCGTGGCCGGATCGGCCCACGCTCGGCGTCTCGTCACGCTCTGGGCAGGACGCGATGTCAACGGCGTACCGAGCAGCCGGCCGGCGCGGTCACGGTGCCAGTTCGCCCAGAGCCGGGCGAGCCGCGGTACGCACAGCAGCGGCAGCGCGAGCACCGTGGCAACCCCGGAGAGCAGTGAGCCCAGCAGGTAGACGCCGCCGCGCCGCGCCTGTACCCACCGTTCGCCCGACGTCACAGGATGTCCCCTTCTCTGTGTCTCCGGGGAAGCTCACGTTTCCGACACGGCGTCGAGTCTGCCCGGTAGTCGACCGCCCACGCCACCACAGCCAGCTGTACCTCATATCCGGTGGTACGGAGTGGCGGTCCGTGTCGACCTGACGCGTGGCGTCGCACGGCATGAGATTGAACAGCAGAAGCGCACTGAGGCGGCGCGTCGTGCTGGCTGCAGCGGCGGGCTTGCGGCAGGACTTGCCGGGCCACGGCCCGTCAACGGCGGCATCGCCCAACCGCCAGAGCTGTGGGCTACGGTGATACCCGACCCGGCGCACCTTCGCATGAACACGCGCAACCGCCAGCTCACGGACCCGCGATAATCGGAACGGGGTTCGTGTGCTGACAGGTTGGGGGCGCTGCGTCATCCCGACCGGATGCCCGAGTGGTGAGGGGACGGTCTGCAAAACCGTAAACGGGGGTTCGATTCCCGCTCCGGCCTCGACGTGCCGTCCACTGTGGGGTGACTGCGGGGCACCGCGCGAGGTGCCCCGCAGTCGTCGTCAGGTCAGTCGGTGGTGACGGCGGCGGTCACCTCGACCTCCAGCACCGCGCCGTCCAGGAAGAGCCGGCTCACCTCGACGGTGGTGCTGGCGGGCCGGGTGTTCGGGAAGTACCGGCCGCGTACCTCGGCGTAGCCGGCCAGATCGCCGAGGTCCGTCATGAAAGTCCGCACGTGCATGACGTTGTCGAAGGTGGCTCCGTGCGCGGCGAGCAGGCCGCCGATCAGCGCGAAGATGCGCTCGGACTGGGCCCGGACGTTCCCGGGCTCGACGATCGCGCCGTCGTCGTCCACGCCCACCTGACCGGAGAGGACGAGCAGGACGCCGCCGGGCAGGTCGAGGCGGGCGACGTGGGCGAACCGGTCGCCGAACGGGGCGGGGACCGTCGCGGGATTGTCCAGGGTGACGGTCACGGGTGCTCCTTGTCGGGGTGGCCGGTGAGGGCGGCGATGTCGAGGTGCGGGTCGGGTGCGGCGGCCAGTGCCGCCGTGGCGGCGCGCAGGACGGGCGCGGGTGCGCCGCCGAGCGCGTCGAGGGCGAGCCGGGCGTCCTTGGCGGCCAGCGCGACGGCGAACGCGGCGTCCGTGGTGGTGGCGCGGGGGACCGCGCTGCCGAGCGGTCCGGCCGCGAGCGCGTCGAGCGCGGTACGCCGGGCCACGCCGACCGCGTCGGCGACCGCCAGTGCGTCGGCGACGGCCGTGATCGCGGTGACCAGGCCGGTGTTGAGCACCAGTTTCAGCGCGGCGCCCCGGCCGGGTCCGCCGCAGCGGCGGACCGTGCCGAGCAGGTCCAGCACGGGGGCGACCCGGTCGACGGCCGCCTCATCGCCACCGGCGAGCACGGTGAGCCGGCCGGCTTCGGCGGCTGCGGCGCCGCCGGCGACGGGTGCGTCCACCAGCGGTACGCCCACCGGCAGCAGTGTGGCCAGTTCCGGCACGGCCGCCGGCCCGATCGTGGACATCTCGATCAGGTGGGTGCCGGGCCGCAGCGCGGTGGCGGCTGCGCCGAGCACCTCCCGTACGGCGGTCGCGTCGGTGAGCATGGTGATCACCACGTCGGCGTCCCGGACGGCCTCGGCCGGGGTGGTGGCGGCGCGTGCGCCGGCTGTGACGAGCGGCCCGGCGCGGGCGGGGGTGCGGTTCCAGACGGTGAGCCGTTGCCCCGTGGCCAACAGGCGGCGGCCGATGGCGCCGCCCATCGTGCCGGCGCCCAGCAGTGCGATGACGTCCATGAAGGGAAACGCTAGAGGGCGGTCATCCATGCCACCAGCGAATGATTCGCATGTGTGGCATGCGCGAGCAGCATGGCATGCTGGGCTCGTGCTGCCCGACTCCCTTCACGTCTTCCGTACGGTCGCCGCGCACGGGTCCATCACGGCGGCGGCCCGGAGCCTGCGCTACACCCAGTCTGCGGTGTCCCGGCAGATCGCCGCGCTGGAGGCGGAGGTGGGGGCGCCCCTGTTCGACCGGCTTCCGCGTGGTGTCGCCCCGACCGAGGAGGGCCGGTGCCTGCTCGGCCATGCCGAGGCGGTGCTCGAACGGCTCGACACCGCCCGCCGGGACCTGGCGGCGCTGCGCGATCTGACCGCCGGCCGGCTGCGGGTCGGCGCGTTCCCGACGGCGGTGGCCGCGCTCGTGCCCCGTGCCCTGGCCGCGTTCCGGTCGGCCCATCCGCGGGTGGCGTTGCAACTCGTCGAGGGGCTGACGCCGAGGCTGCTGGATCGCCTGCGCACCGGGGACGCCGACGTCGCCGTGGTGAGTGCGGCACCGGGGCAGCCGCTCGACGACGAGCGGTTCGATCTGCGGCACCTGCTCGACGAGGTGCTGCTGGTGGCGGTGCCCCGCACGCACCGGCTCGCCCGCCGCCGCACCGTCCGGCTCCGCGAACTGGCCGACGACCCGTTCATCGCCGGATCGGCCACGGCCGAGGAGACCCTGTTGCGGGCGACCCTGCCGGCGGGTTTCCGGCCCCGCATCGACATCGTGGCCGCCGAGTGGACGGGCAAGCTCGGCTGCGTCGCGGCCGGGCTGGGCGTCGCCCTGGTGCCGGCGCTCGCGGTCCGGGCGACCCCGCCCGACCTCGCCCTGTTGCGCCTGCATCCCGACGACGCGTCGGCCCGGCGGGTCTTCGCCGCCACGATCGCCGGGCGCAGCCGGCCGCCGGCGGTGCAGGGGTTCCTCGCCCACCTGGCGGAGGCGGCGGCCGGCCTGGGCCGACCGGGCTGAGGCGCGGGTCGGCGCTGGCGCGCGTCCTACGACCCGGTCCCCGACCTCGTCCGCACGGCCAACCCGTTGGCAAGCAGACCCGGGTCGCGGTGCTCGCGGTTGCGCGTTTGCCCACGGCGGCCCGCCGCGGTCACCCCAGGTGCACGGCGCCTCCGGTGGCCAGGTCCTGCTTGCGTACCCGGACCAGCAGCACGGTGGCGAGGGTGGCGAGCAGGACCAGCCCGGCGCCCCAGGCGAAGGCCACCGAGTACCCGTGGACCAGGGCCTGCACCTGGGTGAGCGGGTTGGGGGTCCGGCTGGAGAGGTATCCGGTGACCGCGCTGGTGTACATGGTGTTGAGCAGGGCCGTGCCGAGGGAGCCACCGACCTGTTGGGTGGCGTTGAGGGTGGCGCTGGCCGCGCCCGCGTCGTGTTCGGGCACGCCGACCAGGGCGAGGCTGGACAGCGGCACGAAGGCGAAGCCGAGGCCCATGCCGAGGGCGAACTGGGCCGGCAGCAGGTGCGCCACGAACGAGGTGTCCACGTCGATGCCAGTCAGTGCCAGCATGGCTCCGGCGGCCAGCAGCGTACCGGCGACCATCAGGGGTTTCGCGCCGATCCGGGGGAGCAGTTGGCTGGCCAGCCCGGCGGCGAGCAGGACACCCGCGGTGACCGGCAGCGAGGCCAGGCCGGCCTTGGCCGGCGGGTAGCGCAGCACCACCTGGAAGTAGAAGGTGAGGAAGAGGAAGGCGGCGAACAGGCCCGCGCCGATCAGCGTCGAGGTGAGGTACGCGCCGCCCCGGTTGCGGTCGAGCACGATGCGCAGCGGCAGCAGGGGATGGGTGGAGCGCCGCTCGAGGAGGACGAAGGCGGCGAGCAGCAGCACCCCGGCGGCGATGAACGCGATGGTGGCGGTGGCGTCCCAGCCGTCCTCGGCGGCCTTGGTGAAGCCGTACACGAGACAGACCAGGCCGGCGGTGACCACGATCGCGCCGGGCACGTCGTAGCGGGTGTCGCCGTGTGCCCGGCTCTCCGGGACCAGGGGCAGCGCGGCGGCCAGTGCCGCGGCGGCGATGGGGACGTTGACCAGCAGGCACCAGCGCCAGTTGGCGTATTCGGTGAGGACGCCGCCGAGGACCAGGCCGACCGCGGAGCCACCGCCGGCGATGGCGCCGTAGACGGCGAACGCCCTGGCGCGTTCCCGGGCCTCGGTGAACAGCACGGTGAGCAGAGCCAGCGAGGCCGGGGCGAGCAGCGCGCCGAAGGCGCCCTGCAGGGCCCGGGCGGCGAAGAGCAGCCCGCCGGTCTGGGCCAGGCCGCCGACGGCGGAGGCGAGCGCGAAGCCGACCATGCCGACGAGGAATGTCCGCTTGCGCCCCCAGAAGTCGGCGATCCGGCCGCCGAGCAGCAGCAGGCCGCCGAAGGTCAGGGTGTATGCGGTGATCACCCACTGCCGGTCCGCGTCGGAGATGCCCAGGTCGGTCTGGGCGTGGGGCAGGGCGATGTTCACGATGGTGGCGTCGAGGATCACCATGAGCTGGGATATCGCGATGACTGCGAGCGCCAGCCAGCGTCGCGGGTGGGCGGTGACCGCCGGGGTGTCGGGTACGCCGGGCGCGGTCGAGGTGGTACCGGTCATGGGTAAGCCTTCCGAGTCAGTTGCCTGCGTTGCGGGGTGACGGGGACGGGCTCGCCGGGATGACCGACGACGGCGGTGGTGGGTGGTCAGTCGGGGTGGTGGCGCAGCACCGGGATGAGGACCTGGTCGACGAGTCGAGCGAGGAACTCCTCGTCGACGGGGAGGCCGTGGGCCAGCAGCCGGGACATCACCAGTGCGGGGGCCAGGTCGTGGAAGAGGTCCCGTTCGCCGGCCTCGACGGGGATCTCGCCGCGCGCGGCCGCGCGGACCACGACGGCGACGCTGCCGAGCCGGCCGGCGGGCAGCACATGTCGGCGGACCAGGTGGGCCAGTTCGGGGCTGGTCCGCATGGCGAAGATCAGGGCTTGCATGAGGGCACCGTCGCTGGCGCAGATGGTGGCGGTGACGCGGAGCAGTTCGAGCAGGTCGCCGCGGAGCGAGCCGGTGTCGACCGGGGTGAGCACCCCGACCTGCCGGCGGCGCAGCGCGGCGGCGACCAGTTCGGCCTTGCCCGGCCAGTGGCGGTAGACGGTGGCCTTGCTGACCCGGGCGCGGGCCGCCACCGCGTCGATGGTCAGTCGGTCGTAGCCGACCTCGCGGAGCAGGTCGAGCACGGTGCTCATCAGCTCCGGACGGCGGTCGGCCGGGCCGGCCGGTGCCCGGTCCTGCCGTGGGTCGGCCCGCACCAGCCCTCCTTTCGAAACGGTCCCGTACCCGATCCTGGCAGCGAATTGTTTCGTCCGTGGCCGAATCGTCGTGACCGTCGGCACACCCGAAACGACATCGTTTCGTGCTGACGGCCGGCTGATGAACGTGGCCGGACCGGCCGTCGTCACCGGTCGGCGGCGGGTAGCGCGGCCGGGTCGGTCAGCGTCCGCAGTGGCGACCGGAAAAGCGGCACCCAGGTCGCGGCGGCGCCGACCGCGCCGACCCAGAGCGAGGTACGCGCGTCGGCGTACTGGCCGAGCAGGCCGGCCAGCCCGGCGCCGACCGCGATCGCCCCGGTGAGCAGGAACCGGAAGGTGGCGTTCATCCGGCCCAGCAGGTGGTCCGGGGTGACCCGCTGGCGCAGGCTCACCCCGATGACGTTGCCGATCCCGGTCCGCCAGGCCAGCGCCAGCCACCCGGACGCGGCCAGCCAGAGCCAGGCCCCGGTATCCACCAGCGCCACCAGCACGCCCGCCGGCGCGACCAGGAGACCAGGCAGCCACAACGCCCGGCCGTGGCCGATCCGGGCGGCCAGCGGGCGCGCGGTCACCGCGCCCAGCAGCGCGCCGACGCCACCGGCGCCGAGGAACAGCCCCAGCGGGCCGGCGCCGAGCCCGAGGTCGCGCAGGAAGACCACCGGCAGCATGGTGGTCATCAGGTTGACCGTCAGGTTGATGCCGGCCAGCGAGACGGCGAGCGGGCGCAGCGCCGGGCTGCCGAGCACGTGCCGGACGCCCTCGCCGAGTTGCCGGCCGAAGCCGCCGGCCGGCGCCCGCCCGGCGGCCCGGAGCGCGGCCGGCGGGCGTACCCGGGTGAGGGCGAGCGCGGACAGCAGGTGGGTGAGGCCGTTGACGGCCAGCGCGACCGGCGCGCCGAGCCACTGCACCAGCAGGCCACCGCCGCCCCGCCCGCCGATCTGGATGGTGGCGTTGCTGGTCATCAGCAGGGAGTTCGCCGCCACCAGCCGGTCCCGGCCGACCAGCTCCGGCAGGAAGCTCTGCGCCGCCACGTCGCCGAAGACGGTGGCGACGCCGGTGAGCAGCACCACCGCGTACAGCTGGCCGATGGTGAGCAGGCCGGCCCACCAGGCCAGCGGGATCGACGCGTACAGGGCGGCGCGGACCAGGTCGGCGGTGATCAGGACCGCCCGGTGCGGCCACCGGTCGATCCACACCCCGGCGGGTAGTCCGACCAGCAGGAACGCCGCTGTGGCGAGCATCGCGAGCAGCCCGACCTGGCCGGGGGAGGCGGCCAGCGCCGACACGGCCAGCACCGGCACGGCCAGGTAGCCGACCTGGTAGCCGAGGTTCTCGGCGAGACTGGCCGCGTACAGGTAGCGGAAGGGCCGCGGCCACGAGCGGGTCGCCGGGGAGTCGTCGGTCATGGTCATGATCACGACACTGGTCGCCGAACCCCGCGAGGTCGATAGATTCGAGCTGCGTCAAATCCACGGGGAGGTACCGGTGCTGAGCGTCGCGCTGGAGATGCGGGACCTGGCGAACGTCCGGTTCGCCGTGTCGCCGCTGTGGGAGGCCGTGGCCAGCGTCCGGGTGCTCAAGACCCCGGACTGGTTCCCGGCGCACCAGAACTGGTACCGCCAGGTCCGACCCCGGCTGTCGACCCTCGACTGGCGGCTCTTCGCCGACCTCGTGCAGGTGCCCACCGTGGTGATCCCGGGGTTCGTCTGCCCGCCCCCGCTCACCGGGCAACCCACCCTCGATTTGGAACTGGCCGCGCTCGCCGCGACGCCGCCCGAGACCGTCCGGACCGGCGTGGACAGCCTGCCCGGGGCGCGCTCGCCCGCGCTGGCCGAACTGCACGCCGACCCGGAGGCCGGGCTCGCCCGGCTGGTCCGGGTGATCGCCGAGTACGCCGACGTGGCCCTCGCCCCGTACTGGCCGCGGATCCGGACCCTGCTGGAGCGGGAGGTGCTGGTCGGGGCGACCCGGATGGCCAGCGACGGGGTCCGCGGCCTGCTCGACCGGATCGACCCGCACGTCCGCTGGGACGACGGAACGTTGCTGGTGGACCACCTGACCCGGTCCGGCTCGGTCGCCCTGGACGGGCGCGGCCTGCTGCTCGTCCCGTCCGTCTTCGCCGGCTCGCGGGTCTGGTCCAACCTGTCCGAGGACGCCGTGCAGCCGGTCCTGCGCTACCCGGCCCGAGCGATCGGCACGCTGTGGGAACGGGACGCCGCACCGGCCGGGGAGGCGCTGGCCCGGGTGCTCGGCCGCACCCGGGCGACGCTGCTGCACGAGCTGGCCGTGCCGACCGCCACCACCGAGCTGGCCCGGCGCTGCGGGCTCAGCCCGGGCACGGTGTCGCACCACCTCACCGCCCTGCGCGAGGCCGGACTGGTTGGCACGCACCGGGCCGGGCGGTTCCTGCTCTACGCCCGGACCGGCCCGGCGGAGGCGCTGATCGCCGGGGCCGGCGAGGTGGAGCAGACGCCGACGGGACAATGAGCGGATGTCCGCACGTACTCCCTCGGTGTCCTGCGTCTTCATCTGCCACGACGGCAACGGCCGGCTGCTGCTCGCCCGGCGCGGTCCCGGCGCCCGCGACGAACCCGGCAGCTGGGACACCGGCGCGGGGGCGTTGGAGTTCGGCGAGACGTTCGAGGCCGCCGTCGCCCGCGAGGTCCGTGAGGAGTACCGCGCCTCGCCGCTGACGACGACCCTGCTCGGGGTCCGCAACGTGCTGCGCGACGACCCGCCCTCGCACTGGGTCGCGGTGGTGTTCGCCGTCCGGGTCGACCCCGCCGAGGTCTCCCTCGGCGAGCCGCACAAGTTCGACCGGCTCGGTTGGTTCACCCGCGACGCGCTGCCCACCCCGGCGCACTCGCAGCTCGCACCGACCCTGGCGCTGCTGCCGGACCACCTCGACTGAGCCGACGGTCTACGGTGACCGCATGCCGATCACCCGACGTCGACTCCTCCAGGCCGCCGGCGCCGCCGTCGGCGTCGCCGCCCTCGGCGCGGCCGGCGTCGCCCTGGTCGACGCGGAGGTGCTGCCCGGCAGGTCGGTGCTCAACCACGCGCTCGGCCGGTGCGACGCCCGCGCGCCGGACGCGCCGCGCGCGGCGGTTCCCCCTCCGGTCACCGGCAGCTTCCGCTCCGCGGCGCGCCGCCGGGAGGTCGGCTTCGCCATCGTCTACCCACCCGGATACGCCCCAGGCGCGGGGCTGCCGGTCTGCCTGGCCCTGCACGGGTACGCGTCCGACGCCCGCGCCGCCGTCGGCGCCGGCCGGTACGCCGAGTTCCTGGCCGGGCTGCTGCCGCACGGGGCGACCCCGTTCGCCGTCGCCGCGCCGGACGGCGGGAACGGCTACTGGCATCCGCACCCGGACGACGACCCGCTCGGCATGCTCGTCGACGAGTTCCTGCCGATGCTCGCCGGGCGGGGGCTCGCGGCCGACCGGGTCGTGGTGGCTGGCTGGTCGATGGGCGGGTATGGGGCGCTGCTCGCCGCACTGACCTACCGGGACCGCTTCCGGGCCGTGGTGGCCACCTCACCGGCGATCTTCCACTCGTACGCCGACGCCCGTCGGGTCAACGCCGGCGCCTTCGACAGCGCGCAGGAGTGGGCCCGGCACGACGTGACCGCCCGGGCCCGGGAGTTCGCCGGCCTGCCGGTGCGCATCGCCATCGGCGCGGCGGACCCGTTCGCCCCGGCGGTCCGTACCCTGCGCGACCGGCTGCCCGACCCGACGGTGGTGGACATCCGTACCGGCTGCCACGACGGTGAGTTCTGGAACTCCGTCGCCCCCGGACAGGTTCGCGCGATCAGCGCGGCGCTGGCCGGCTGACCTCCACTGCCCGGGCAGCCCCGGCGTCCGTCAGGGGCGGGGGCAGGCCGGGGCGGCGTGGATGGTGAGGTAGATCAGGGCCGGGGCGACCACCGACCACTGCGGGGAGGGCGACCGGTCCGCCGAGCTCGGCCGGACGTCCATCCGTTGCGTGGCCTGGGCCCGGATCAGCAGCCGGCTGGTGATGCCCCGCACGTCGCGGCAGTAGGCGAGGGTGGTCTCGCCCGCCCCGTCGGGGGCGGCGTCGGGGTCCACCGCGTACCGCCAGCCGGCGTCGCGGGCCACCGGATCGTAGATCCGGCGCAGGGTGGCCTCGTCGTAGTCGTGATCCGGGCGCCAGGTGAGCACCACCGAGGTGTTCGAGACGTCCTCCTTGTTCAGCCGGCGGCATCCGGTACTGCGGACGACGTCCCCGGCGGGCCGGGCGCCCTCCGGCCGCACCGCCACGACCGGGTCCTTCGCGTACGCGTCGAGCAGCGCGTCCTCGTCCGGTGGCACCGTGCAGCCGGGCACCCGGGTGGCGTCGGCCCCGTCAGCCCGCGTACACCCGGTCAGGGGCACCGCGGTCAGCAGCGCCACCACCAGCCACCATCCCCGTGGTCTCATCGGCCCAGGCTGATGGAAGGCGGCATACGGAGTGGGCCGGAGCGTGCCGAAGGCCGCGCCTGCCCCCGAGCCACCGTCCGGCGATCCGGCGCCACGATGATTGCCGACGCGGCAGCGTTCAACGCGGAATCACCCAACCCGGCGCCCAGGTCCCGGCGGCGTCCTGCCCGGCCGTTGTGGCGGCGAGGTGGGCGCGGAGGGTGGCCAGCGCCGGGTGGGGATTGTCGCGGTGCCAGAGGAGCGAGTGCGGGTAGACGGGCGTCGGGTCGGTCACCGGGATGCGGCGCAGGCCGTGGCCGGCGGGCCAGACGAGGCGGGTCCGGGCACCCATGAAGGTGGCCAGTGCCGGGGTGTCGGCGACGGTGTCGAGGAGCGCGTCGGAGCCGAAGTTGGGGCCGGTCGCCTCGATGGTGAGGCCGAACTCGGCGACGAGGTCGTCGTAGTAGGCGGCCCACTCGGTACCGGGCACGATGCCGGGCATCCAGATCCGGTGCCCGACGAGCTGGGCGACGGTCACCGACCGCGCGCCCGCCAGCGCGTGGGCGGGGCCGGTGAGGAGCTCCAGCGGTTCGTCGAGCACCCGGGCGGACTCGATGTCCTCGGGAAGGGGCCGGCCGGGCACGGCGACGGCGCGGAAGGACGCGTCGATCTCACCGGACCGGATGGCAGCGACGGCCAGCTCGACGTCGAACAGCATCACCACGTCGAGCTCGATCTCGGGATGCGCGCGGTGGAATGCGCGCATCAGGCCCGACGGCGCGACGCGCGAGGCGATCACGTCGACGCGCAGCGGACGGCGGCCGGCGCGCACGGACGCGACCGCGCGCTCGGCGACGCGCAGCAGCTCGTGCGCGTGGGGCAGGAACGCCTGCCCGTCGATGGTGAGCTCGGCGCCGCGCGGCGTGCGGGTGAACAGCCGCACGCCGAGGCTGCGCTCCAGCGCGGCGATGCGCTTGGAGACAGCCTGCTGAGTGACCGCAAGCTCGGCGGCGGCCTCCTGGAACTGGCCCGCGTCAGCGGCGGCGACGAAGGTGCGCACGGCGTCGAAATCCACGGTGACAGACCTTATCGCCACAACTGCGGGTTGTAGCTTGCCGGCGTGGTGGTTGTTTGATCCGCGACCCGGCCGCTTGTTTGGATCTCACTGGTCAACGTCGGGTTGTTCGGTGGAGATTGCGGGGGCTGCTGGGTGGCTGGCAGGTCGTTGGGGCGGCAGTTCGGGTGGCTCTGGGCGGCGTACACGGTCAGCACGTTCGGCACGTGGCTCGGGTTCGGCGCGTTTCCCTTGATCGCGATCCTTGTGCTGCACGCCGGGCCCGTTGAGGTGTCGCTGCTGTCAGCTGTGGGGCTGGCAGTCGGTGCGGTGGTGGCGACACCGCTCGGCCCGTGGGTGGAGTTCCGCCGTAAGCGGCCGGTGATGGTGACGATGGACCTGATCCGGTTCGCCGCGTTGATGAGCGTGCCCGCCGCGTCCGCGCTCGGCTGGCTCACCTTCACCCAACTCGTGGTCGTGTCGGTCGTCGCCGCTGCGGCCGGCATTGCCTTCAAAGCGGCCAGCGGCGCCTACCTGAAGGCCCTGATACCTCGGGCGGACCTGCTCGTCGCGAACGGGCGGTTCGAGGCCACCACCTGGACCGCCACCGTGGTGGGACCGCCACTCGGCAATGCCGCGATCGGCCTGTTCGGCCCGGTGACGACCGTGGCGGCCGATGCGATCAGCTACCTGCTCTCGGCAGTGGGTGTCGGCGCGATCGGAGGCGGAGAGCCGCGCCCCGCCCGAACCGATGGCCCACGGCTGCGAGCCGGCGACCTGCCCAACGGGTGGCGCTACATCCTGACCCACCCGGCGCTGCGCCCGCTGTTCTTCAACACGATCCTGGTCAACGGCCTGATCATGGCGACCTCACCGCTGCTCGCCGTCCTCATGCTTGACCGACTCGGGTTCGCGCCCTGGCAGTACGGCCTCGCCTTCGGAGCACCCTGCGTCGGCGGACTGATCGGCTCACGACTGGCCCACCGACTCGTCACCCGGTTCGGACCGCACAAGGTCCTGCTCACCGCCGGGGCGCTGCGCGCGTGCTGGCCGATCGGGTTGGCGTTCATCGGCCCCGGCACCGCCGGGCTCGTGCTCGTCATCGCCGTCCAACTTGGCCTGGTCACGTGCGTGGGCGTGTTCAACCCGGTGTTCGCCACCTACCGACTCGACCGGACCGCGACGGACCGGGTCGCCCGCACCCTGTCCGCGTGGTCGGTCACCAGCAACGCCACCATCGCCGCCATGACCGCCCTGTGGGGCCTGCTGGCCAACATCACCAGCCCGCGCACCGCGATCGCGATCGCAGGTCTGCTCATCCTGACCACCCCGCTGCTGCTCCCCCGGACACGACCACACCACACCACACGGCACGAGCAGGAACTGGCCCCGAGCCGCACGTGAGACACCGCGCCCCGCGCCCCGCGCCGCGTACCGCCGATCCGCGGCCGTCTTCCGCGCGCCCGCCCGGGTCATCGCGCAGCGTCGTCACCCTCCGGCAGCGGTGGCCTGGAACGCGAGCCGGCGGTCCGCGTCGGCGGCGAGCCGGTCCAGAATGTCGTCCAGCTCCAGGAACACCGGCCGCCGCCCCGGCCACCTCGACGCGGACCCAGCCGTGCCACCGGCCGTCCGCACCGGGGCCGCAGGCCAGGTCGGCGCGGATCTCGTCCGGCCGGATCGGCATCCAGTCGATGCCCCGGTCGCGCAGTCAACCCCGCAGGGTGGCCATCGGAGTCGGGCAGCCGCGCAGGTTCTCGTAGCCGGCGACCGTGATCCAGCCGGCGTCGTCGCGGGTCATGCCCCGATGACGCCCGATCGGCCCGGCGCTCGCCGGCCCGGCTGTCGGGCGCTTTCGTCGCGCGGTACCCGCGCCGGCCCCGGTCAGCCGCCGACGTAGGCCGCGAGGTGCTCGCCGGTGAGGGTGGAGCGGGCGGCGACGAGGTCGGCGGGTGGGCCCTCGAAGACGACCCGGCCGCCGTCGTGGCCGGCGCCGGGGCCGAGGTCGATGATCCAGTCGGCGTGCGCCATGACCGCCTGGTGGTGCTCGATGACGATGACCGACTTGCCGGAGTCGACGAGCCGGTCGAGCAGGCCGAGCAGCTGCTCGACGTCGGCGAGGTGCAGGCCGGTGGTCGGCTCGTCGAGGACGTAGACGCTGCCCTTCTCGGCCATCTGGGTGGCCAGCTTGAGCCGCTGCCGCTCACCGCCGGAGAGCGTGGTCAACGGCTGGCCGAGGGTGAGGTAGCCGAGCCCCACGTCGGCGAGCCGCTCGAGGATCTTGTGGGCCGCCGGGATCCGCGCCTCGCCGGCGCCGAAGAACTCCTCGGCCCCGGTCACCGACATCGCGAGCACCTCGCTGATGTCGCGGCCACCGAGGTGGTACTCCAGCACCGACGCCTGGAACCGCTTCCCCCCGCACTCCTCGCAGGTGGTGGCCACGCCGGCCATCATCGCCAAGTCGGTGTAGATGACGCCGGCGCCGTTGCAGGCGGGGCAGGCGCCCTCGGAGTTGGCGCTGAACAGCGCCGGCTTGACGCCGTTGGCCTTCGCGAACGCCTTGCGGATCGGGTCGAGCAGGCCGGTGTACGTCGCCGGGTTGCTCCGTCGCGAGCCGCGGATCGCGGTCTGGTCAACCGACACCACCCCGTCCTGCCCGGACACCGAGCCGTGGATGAGTGAGCTCTTGCCCGAGCCGGCGACGCCCGTGACCACGCACAGCACGCCGAGCGGGATGTCCACGTCGACGTCCTGGAGGTTGTGGGTGCCGGCGCCGCGGACCTCCAGCGCACCGGACGGCGTCCGCGCCGACGGCTTCAGGGCGGCGCGGTCGTCCAGGTGCCGCCCGGTGACCGTCTCACTCTTGCGCAGCCCCTCGGCGGTGCCCTCGAACATCACCTCGCCGCCCTCGGCGCCTGCGCCGGGGCCCAGGTCGACGACGTGGTCGGCGATCGCGATCACCTCGGGCTTGTGCTCCACGACGAGCACGGTGTTGCCCTTGTCGCGCAGCCGCAGCAGCAGCTCGTTCATCCGCTGGATGTCGTGCGGGTGCAGCCCGACGGTCGGCTCGTCGAACACGTAGGTGACGTCGGTCAGCGACGACCCGAGGTGCCGGATCATCTTGACGCGCTGCGCCTCGCCGCCCGACAGCGTGCCCGACGCGCGGTCGAGCGAGAGGTAGCCCAACCCGATCTCCACGAACGAGTCGAGGGTGTCCCGCAGCGCCGCCAGCAGCGGCGCCACCGACGGCTCCTCGAGGTCGCGGAGCCACGCGGCGAGGTCGCTGATCTGCATCGCGCAGGCGTCGGCGATGCTGATCCCGTTGATCTTCGACGACCGGGCCGCCTCGCTTAGCCGGGTGCCACCGCACTCCGGGCACACGGTGAACGTCACCGCCCGCTCCACGAAGGCGCGCACGTGTGGCTGCAGGGAGTCGATGTCCTTGGACAGCATCGACTTCTGGATCCTCGGGACCAGCCCCTCGTAGGTCAGGTTGATGTTGTCGACCTTGATCCGCCGGGCCTCGCCGTAGAGGAACTCCTGCCGCTGCTTCTTCGTGAACCTGGCGATGGGCACGTCGGCCGGCACCACCGCGGCGAAGATCCGCCCGTACCAGCCGTCGGCGCTGAAGCCCGGGACCGTGATCGCACCCTCGGAGAGCGACTTGGAGTCGTCGAACAGCTGCGACAGGTCGATGTCGGACACCGATCCCATTCCCTCGCAGTGCGGACACATGCCGCCGACGATGCTGAAGCTGCGCCGCTCCTTCGTGGCGGTCCCGCCGCGCTGGATGGTGACCGCTCCCGCGCCGGAGATCGACGCGACGTTGAACGAGAAAGCCTGCGGCGAACCGATGTGCGGCTTGCCGAGTCGGCTGAAGAGGATCCGCAGCATCGCGTTGGCGTCGGTGGCGGTGCCGACCGTGGACCGCGGGTTGCCGCCCATCCGCTCCTGGTCGACGATGATCGCGGTGGTCAGCCCTTCGAGGACGTCGACGTCGGGCCGCGCCAACGTCGGCATGAAGCCCTGGACGAAGGTGCTGTAGGTCTCGTTGATCAGCCGCTGCGACTCCGCGGCGATCGTGCCGAACACCAGCGAGCTCTTGCCCGAGCCGGAGACGCCGGTGAACACCGTCAGCCGGCGCTTCGGGATCTCGATGCTGACGTCCTTGAGGTTGTTCCCACGCGCGCCGTGCACGCGGATCAGATCGTGGCTGTCGGCGCCGTGCGGCGCAGGCGACCGCGGGTCGGTCCTCGTGGCCGAGCTCATCGTGTCTCCATCTGTCGGGTGGGCCGCCGCCTTCGCGGTCGCCGGCGGTGTCGCCCGGGGGCCGACCCCGTCCGGGTCGAATCCGACCGGGTCGCGTGGCGCAGGCACAAAGGTATCCCCGCCGCCGCGGCCCGGGGAGCCGCCGGGCCCGCGGCCGGAGACGTGGCTCAGCGCAGCTCGTTGATGCGGATGAGGTTGCCCGCGGGATCGCGGAAGGCGCAGTCGCGGATCCCGTACGGCTGCTCGGTCGGCTCCTGGACGACCTCGGCGTCGCCGGCCTGCAGCCGCTCGAAGGTGCCGTCGAGGTCCTTGGTGGCCAGGGTGATGATGGCGTAGGTGCCCTTGGCCATCATCTCGGCGATGGTCCGGCGCTCCTCGTCGGTGATGCCGGGGTCCGCGGCCGGCGGGTGCAGGACGATGGACGTGCCGGGCTGGTCGGGCGGGCCGACCGTCAGCCAGCGCATCCCGCCGTACCCGACGTCGTTGCGGAGCTCGAAGCCGAGGGTGTCGCGGTAGAAGGCCAGCGAGGCTTCCGGGTCGGTGTGCGGGAGGAAGGTCGCGTGAATGGTGATGTCCATGGCGGTCAGGCTAGTTGCGGCTCCGTGACCTGCGCTTCTCGATTCCTGATCGGTCTGGTCACCTGCTTCGCCACGCACGACGGCATCCCCGCCGTGGTGCGCGTGGCCTCGCGCCGGTAGGTGCTGGGCGGCACACCGACCAGTTCGGCGAAGCGGGTGCTGAAGGTGCCCAGCGAGCCGCAACCGACCGCGAAACAGACTTCGGTGACGCTGAGGTCACCACGACGCAGCAGCGCCATCGCACGCTCGATACGCCGGGTCATCAGATAGGCGTACGGCGACTCGCCGTAGGCGAGCCGGAACTGGCGGCTGAGGTGCCCGGCCGACATGTTCACGCCGCGGGCGAGCGCCTCGACGTCCAGCGGCTTGGCGTACTCCCGGTCGATCCGGTCGCGAACGCGGCGCAGTCGCGCGAGGTCGCTCAGGTGCTGCTCCTCCGGGGTTCTGTTGTTCACCTGCCCGATCGTGCCACGTCGCGCCGCGGAATGTTCACGTGCGGCCCACCCACCGCGCGGCCGACGCCGGGACGGATTTCCCCACTCCCCGGCGGGCGCGGTGCGAGGCTGAGGGGCGGGCGTCGCCGCCCCCGGGCGACGAGCGCAGTGGAGGATGCGATGGCCGAGCCGCCGATCCGGGTCCCGTCGCGCAGCGCGCAGGCTCACGGTCGCCGCGCCAACCGGCGCAGTTACGACGACGGCGTGCAGGTCAACGGGTACGTCGACGAGCCGTACCACCGGATCCGCCGCGCGGTCGCGGCCCGGCTGATGGTCGACGGCGTCGCCGGGACCGGGCCGGTGCTGGAGCTGGGCTGCGGCCCGCGCAGCATGCTCGACCCGGCGCGGCTGCCCGGGCCGCTGGTGGTGGCCGACACGGCGCAGACCGCGCTGGGCGAAGCCCGCCGGGCCGTCCGCGGTCGGGCCCTGCCGGTCTGCCTGGACGCCACCCGGGGCCTGCCGTTCCGGGCCGGCAGCTTCGCCGGCCTGCTCACCGGCGAGCTGATCGAGCACGTCTACGACCCGGTGGCGCTGCTGCGCGAGTGCCACCGGGTGCTCGTACCGGGCGGGCTGCTGGTGCTCACCACCCCCAACCTGGCGACCGTGCAGGACCGGCTGGCCTTCCTCGCCGGCCGCGCGCCCCGGCAGGTGGACCCCCTGCACCCGTACCTGTGGCTGCACATCCGCCCGTTCACCGCGTCGCTGCTGCGCCGGGTGCTGCGGCAGGCCGGCTTCGCGCCGCTGGCAATCCGCTCCAACCAGGTCGGTTGGCTGCTGCCGAGCGGTCGGTGGGTGACCTCCCGGCTGCTGGCCCGGCTCGCGCCCGGGCTCGGCGGCTCGCTGATCTGCGCGGCCCGGCGGCTCGGCGCCCCGCCACCGCCCCGGAACAGCGCGTGATCGCCGCATTGACAAAGGGCTATCATGGAGGTTCCGTCGTCGACCGGGGGACGTCATGGCCCGCCTCTTCACCTGGGTCGTCAACAATCTCGACGCGTTCATCGGGCTGCTGCTGGCCGTGACCGTGGCGGTCCTCGGGCTGACCAACGCGGTGAGCCAGGACGTGGTCAACAGCGCCATCCTGCTGGTCCTCGGCCTGCTCGCCCAGGCGGTGCTGCGGGACCGGCTGCGCCGGGAGACCGCCGATCAGCAGGTGCGGCAGGTGGTCCGGGACACCCGCGACCGGCTCACCGACCTCGTGCCCCAGATGCGCGAGATCACCGGTCCGGACGGGGCGCTGAACCGGGCCCGGGAGGCGATCGACAGCGTCTCGATGGTCCGGGTGCTGCACGGCAGCGAGGTCGGGCAGGCCCTGGCCGAGGCCCGCCGGCTCACCGACCGGTGGAACTTCAAGGGCGGCACCGGCACCTACACCCGGGCCGTCACCCTCCCCGAGTGCCTGGAGCACGCCCGCCGGCGCAACGCCACCCTGCACGTCGCCGTCGAGATCATCGACCCGACCGACGAGGAGGTCTGCGAGCGCTACGCGCGGTTCCGGCGCAGCCTCGCCCCGGACGGGCCGGGAGAGCGGTGGACCGTCGACCGCACCCGCAAGGAGTCGTACGCCACCGTGCTGGCCGCCTGCTGGCACCTGCAACGCTCCGGGCTGCTCACCATCGACGTGCGGCTCTCCGCGCAGATGACCACGTTCCGGTACGACCTCTCGTCGAGCTGCGTCATCATCACCCAGGAGAATCCGCAGACCCCGGCGCTGCGGATCGACCGCAAGGAGCTCTACTACAACCGGTTCAACATCGAGCTGCAGTACAGCCGCGAGCAGAGCCGACGGGTGCCCATCGAGGCCGCCGCACAGGTCAAACTCGACGACGAACCCTCCGTGGAGCAGGCCCGTCGACTCTTCACCGCGCTCGGGCTGCCGCTACCCCGGTCCTTCGGTGACCGCGAGGTCGCCGACATCGTGGGCCGGGCCGTCCAGGCGAGGAACCCGTACGCATGATGAGCTACGCCGATCTCGAACGGGAGATCGACCGGGGCACGCGGCCGGAGATGTTGCGCGACTGGGTGCTGGCGGTCCTGGGTGACGTCGCCGACGGACGCCGGCCGTTGCTGGCCGTCCGCCACCCGCTCGGCTTCACCTGCCTGCCGGTGGACCGCAGCGGCCCGGACGGGATCTGCGTGCACGCCTGGGCGGCCGACCTGCCGCCGGTGCGGCCGACCACCTCCACGATGCACTCGCACAGCTGGGATCTGCTCAGCCACGTGCTGCACGGCCGGGTCCGCAACGAGCTGATCGAGGTCAGCGACGCGCCCGCCGAACCCGCCTGGCGGGTGTACGAGGTGCGCAGCCGCGGCGATGTCGACGAGATGGCCGCCACCGACCGGCTGGTCACGGCGGTGACCGCCACAGTGGAGACGCACTCCGTCGGCGACTCGTACGCGCTGCGCGCCGGCGGTTTCCACACCTCCGAGGTGGGCCCCGGACAACCGGCGGTGACCGTGGCGCTCGGCCGGACCACCCCCGGCGCCTGCGACCTGAGCCTCGGCGCGGTGGACGGGCGCAGTCACCAGGTCCGCCGGGACCGGTGCGACGTGGCGGAGACCTCGCGACTGGCGCGCGAGATCGCCCAACTGGTGGCACGGTGCTGAATGGCGGGAGGAACCATGGACGTGGAGCCGAGCAGATGCGGACCCGACCTGCGGGATGCGCACCGGTTCGCGGTGGACGCGGCCCGGGCCGCCGGGCGGCTGCTGCGCCGGGGCGCCCGGGGCCAGCTGCACGCCCGGGCCAAGAATGCCACCGGTGACCTGGTAACCGACCTGGACCTGGCCGCCGAACGGCTGATCGTCGACCGGATCCGGGCCCGCTGGCCCGAACACGGGGTGATCGCCGAGGAGGGCGGCGAGTACGCCCCCGACCAGTCGTGGACGTGGCTGGTCGACCCGCTCGACGGCACCAACAACGTGGCCATCGGACTGCCCGCGTACGTGGTGGGGATCGCGCTCTGCGAGCGCGGCTCCCCGGTGATCGGCGTGGTGCACGACCCGGTCGCCGGCCGCACCTGGTCCGCCGTGCGCGGCCAGGGCGCCTTCGTGCACGCGGCCGGCCCGTCCGGTCGCCCGCTGCACGCGCCGCAGCGGCCGGTGCCGGCCGTGCCGGTGCTCGCCTGGACCCAGGGGCACGAGGTAAGCCGCGACGACAGCACCGCCCGCGCGCTGAAGGTGGTGCTCGACTCCACCGCCCGCCGGGTGCTGCAACTGTGGGCGCCGCTGCTGTCCTGGGTGATGCTGGCCCGGGGCGACATCGACGGCATCGTCGGCTACCGCCCCGAGGCGGTCGACCTGCCGGCCGGGATGCTGCTCGCCGCCGAGGCCGGCATGGTGGTCCGGGCCCTCGACGGCGGCTGCTTCGACGACCGGTACGGCTGCCCGGCCGACCGGCGCAGCTTCGTCGCGGGCCCGCCGGAGACCATCGACCGGCTGGTCAAGCTGGTGACGGCGGCCCAGTGGATCGAGCCCCAGGTCCGCCAGCTCACCCCGATCAGCCTCAGCTCCGTCGGCTGGTGACGCTCGTCGTCTCCATCGCCTTCGATACTAGGAGCGTGGGTCTGCGTTGTGCTTCGCAACCAGGCTAGGGAGTTCGTCCAGCGAATCGATGCGGAACAGGCACTGCTCAGACACGGCTGGGGTGTCGAGGATGTGACCCCATGGACCGCGCCGGATCAGGCACGCCTTCATCCCTGCCTCCATGGCCGGGCGGGCATCGTTGTCGGGTCGGTCGCCGACGTACAGGATCGAAGACGCATCGCCACCGCCTTCGCGAATGACCCGCTCGAAAAAGGCCGGTGACGGCTTCTCCACGCCCCAACCGTCCGACGTGCCGATCACGTCCACGGGAAGGCCGAGAGCGCGGAGGGTCGGCTCAGCATGAGCTGGTTGGTTGCCGGCCAGGCCCACGAACAGGCCCTGATCCTTCAAGGCGGTCAGGCACGGTCGTGCGTCGAGGTAGAGATCCTCTTCGCCGAACGACTCCGGCTTGTCAGCGGCTGCTCGGCGCTCGAGTTCGGCCGCGTGATCGAAATCGGGCCGGAAGGTCCGGAACGTTTCCCGATAGTCCAGACCGCGGGCGATGACCGCACCGAAGACCGCCGACAACGTGTGACGTGGAACGCCGAGCCAGTCCGCCCAGGTCTCGAATTCGCGGGACTCGTCGAGGATCGTCCCGCCGACATCGAAGAAGATCGCGTCGATCACTTGCGTCCCTCCGTCCCGGTCGCGCTGTCAGTGGATCATAGATCTACCCGCCGCACCGTCCGCGATCCGTCCCGTGAGACCTCACAACGCCGAGGGGCAGTGCGGGTGTGTGAGATCGTTTGAGGCGGCCGTTCCCCTGCCACCTGTCGGAGGATCTTCGTGGCCGATCTTGCGCCCGCGTCGCTGCCCGCCCCGCCCTACTACGCGGTGGTGTTCACCTCCGTGCGGACCGCTGGCGACAGCGGCTACGGGGAGAGAGCCGAGCAGATGCTGAAACTGGCTGCCGAGCAGCCGGGTTTCCTCGGCGTCGATTCGGCTCGTGGTGCGGACGGCCTGGGGATCACGGTCTCGTACTGGAGGGACGAGGAGTCGATCGCTGCCTGGCGGGACCACGCGGAGCACACCATGACCCGCGAGCACGGACGCGAGCACTGGTATGACTCGTTCGCGGTCCATGTGGCCAAGGTCGAGCGCGCCTACGGTTTTGCCCGCCCGGCAGATCTGTAGGTGCCACCGCGCCGGTTCCTCGGGTGGGTGCCGTGCGCAACCTGCGCGACGACGGCCCGACGGCGCGGGTGCGCCGGATCGTCGTGGGTCAGGGGCACAGTTCGGCCAGCAGTGCGTCGATCTGGTCCCTGATCTCGTCGCGTACCTGCGCACGACCTCGACCGGCTGGCCGGCGGGGTCGGTGAGCTGCCAGTCCTCGTAACGCTTGCCCGGGGAAGACGGGGCCGGCCTCGCGCAACACCTTGAGGTGATAGGAGATGGTCGGCCGGACAGGTCGAACGCCGGCGTGAGGTCGCCGACGCAGATCTCCGGCTCCGAGACGATCATCGACATCAAGCGCAGCCGGATCGGGCCGCCCAGCGCCTTGAACATCGGGGCGACCACCGGCAAGGCTTGTTTCGATGCAGCTCTAGGTTGACAGATCTCAAAACAGGGTGCGACAGTGAGGTCCTGCTTCGAATGCCATCTAGACAAGGGCGAAGCGATGATCAAGCTGTTCCGTCACCGCCGTACCGCCGACGCCCAGAACGTCACGTTCTGCGAACCCTGCGGCCAGGTCTGCACCGCCACCTGCCGGGCTGACGCCCACCACGCGCGTGCCCGCGCCGCCGCCCTCACCACCTACGTCCGCTGAACCCGTCAGGAGGAACCATGTCCCGCGTCCAGCTCGCCCTGCGCGTTTCCGACCTCGAAGGCTCCGTGGCCTTCTACTCGAAGCTGTTCGGCGTCGAGCCGGCCAAGCGCCGCCCCGGCTACGCCAACTTTGCGGTCGAGAACCCACCCCTGAAGCTCGTCCTGCTCGAAGGGGAGGCCGAGCAGCCCACCGTCCTGGACCACCTGGGCGTCGAGGTGTTCAGCACCGACGAGGTCGACGCCGCGACCCGGCGGCTCACCGACGCCGGCCTGATCACCCTGGAGGAGAACGACACCGAGTGCTGCTACGCCCTCCAGGACAAGGTCTGGGTGCGCGGCCCCGGCGACGAGCCCTGGGAGGTCTACACCGTCAAGGCCGACAGCGCCCAGCTGGCCAAGGCCACCGAGAGCGCCTGCTGCACCCCGGCCGCCGACCGGGAGCCCGTCACTACGGGCGGCGCTGCCGCCAGCTGCTGCTGACGGTCACGGCCTGCGCGTCCGCCCTCGACCTGAGGGCGGACGCGCGCCGCGCTCGGCATGGTGTCCTGCTCCGGAGACGGAGACAGGTGGGGGCGGGTTATCTGCCGGGCCATGAGACGGCAGGTCAACGACACGCACCGACAGCTACCACGGCCACTTCGTCAAGATCGTGCCGGCCCAGCGGGTGGTCGAGTTCGAGTTCGAGCGCGACGCTCCCGCGCTCCTCGGCGCCATGACCACGACCACGACGCTCACCGATGTGGACGGGTGCACCAGAGCCGTCGTCATGCATGACGGCACTCCCGACGCGATCCCGGCCGAAGACAACGAGGCGGTTACGCGTACAGCCCTGGCGAACCTCGCCAGACTCGTCGAAGCGCGCCAACGCCGCCCTGCCATGCCGCCGACCGCGCCCCACGCAGCGCCACAGCGCGTTGAGCAGGTCAACGTCCGGTCGTGCCGGTGGGCGCGCCGGCACGACCGGACGGTACGACGGCGGTCAGGTTGGCCCAGCAGCAACCTCGGCGGTACTCCGGAGAATGCAGAACTCGTTTCCCTCGGGATCCGCGAGCACCGCCCATCCGGTTCCGTCTGCGTTGCGTCGGTCGTCGACGGTGGTCGCGCCCAGCTCGATCAGTCGGGCTAGTTCGGCATCGCGTGAGCCTTCGACTGGACGCAGATCGAAGTGGATCCTGTTCTTGACCTGCTTTGACTCTGGCACCTCGATGAAGAGCAGACGATGCGTCCGGTCCCGAGAGACGATCATGCATTCCTCGTGTCCTGGCTCGTTCGGATCATCGGGGTCCTCGACGTAGTCGAGGACGGCCTGCCACCAGCGGCACAAGGTGTACGCATCGGCACAGTCGACGCTGGTGTGGGAGATGAAGGAAGTCACTCGGGCATCGTTGCAGGACCTGCACGGGACTTCGGTGGCGGCTCGCTGGTGTCCGGCGTGGCGGCAGCGTGACTTCTCGTGTATAGGCAACCGAGCGCCGAGGCCGTGACTGTTGATCAGGAGGGCCGCGGGCTCCTGGCTATGAGCGTGGGTCAGTAACGAGCAGGCGGCGGCTGGCCGTGATCGATGTGATCGGTCGTGGTCGCCCCGCTGGCACCTGTGAGTCGGCGGTGGGGTCCTGCACGTCAGGAGTGCGGCCTGGTACGGGCCCGTGGCCGGGTCGGGAGGCCCGGTTGGTCAGCCGGCCAGGGCAGCGAGTCGGGTGGTTCCGGCGTGGCGGAAGATCTTGCGGAGGTTGTGCCAGGTGGCGAGCAGGCGCCACTCACCGCGGGCGCCGTCCTCGCCGTGCAGGAGGAGTTGGCGGCCGTTCTGGCAGGTCATGATCTGGCCGAAGACGGGTTCGACGATGGCTTTGCGGCGGCTGTAGGCGGCCTTGCCGTGCTTGGTCCGCAGCTTGCGGGCCATGCGTTCCTTGAGTGTGGCGTTCGCCGGGATCCGTCCGCGGGGTGCGGGCGGGACCTGTTCGTCGTGGGTCAGGCGGCCGGTGGCCATGAACGTGTCGGTGCCGCAGCCAAGTTGACGGTCCTTCGCGGCCTCAAGGTTGGTCTCGGAGCAGTAGCCTGCGTCGACCAGTGCCTGCTTGGGCTGGACGCCGGTGTTCGCCGCGCATTGGTCGAGCATCGTGGTGTAGTTCAGCGCGTCGGAGGCGTTGGTCGTCACGTCGGCGGCGGTGATGACCTGGTGTTCGGCGTCCACGACGGACTGAGCGTTGTATGCCTGGATGTAGGCGCCGTCGCTGTTCTTCATGATCCGCGAGTCGGGGTCGGTGAAGTTGGCCTG